>NZ_JAMXFI010000035.1:1439-71530 GCF_025460875.1 Microvirga yunnanensis | reverse complement strand
CGACCCGGCGCGCCATCTCGGCGGCGGCCCGGCGGGAGAAGGTCAGGAGGAGGATGCGCCGTGGATCGGCCCCGTTGACGATCAGATGCGCCACCCGGTGGGCCAAGGTGTTGGTCTTGCCCGATCCCGCACCGGCAATCACCAAGAGCGGGCGCGGCGATGGCGGAGCCCTCCCATCGGTGACACCGTGTTCCACCGCCCGCCGCTGTTCCGGGTTGAGCTTGTCGAGATAACCAGCCGAGATGGACACTGACGAATCGTCCCTTGTTTCTTCTCGGACGATTGATCCTGATTTCTGGTTTTGTTCGCAAGGGAAGATGGGCTGCTCCCGATCCAAATCCTGTTGGGGGTGTGATCCTCGGGACGGCAGACAAGTTTGGTAACGGGCGGCAGATTACAGTGCGGCGGCATCGTTCCTAGGGCCGGAGAAAGAGCCATGAGAGGCATTCTGCTTGCTGCGATCGGGATTGTCTTGGGTCCCGCTGCAAGTCTGGCCGACGGCCTGAGCCTCGCAGGTACACTCTGGCAATGCACCCGCGCTTCTGATCGATCTCAGTTCGTGATCACCTTCTATCCGGGCGGTGGCGTCGGGGGAGGGGAGTTCGAGAACGGTGAGGTGAGCCCCTACATTTTCGATGCCTCCCAGACGAAACCGGGCGAATGGCCGGGCAGGTGGAGGCAGACAGGCCAGCGTTTCACCTGGGCGTTTCCCGACCAGAGCATTCGGATAGACGGGAGCCTTTCAGGCTCTGGGCGGGCCACTGTTCGGCTCAGAGGCACTGAGACTTCGTCGGGACAGCGATCGGCTATAACCTGCACCTCCATGTCCAAGTTGCCAATGATCGGGGACGGGTTGGTCATTCCCAAGAACGGTCGGTTCATGGACCTGGGTCGGGACGAAGGCGAGTTGAAGGTGCCTGCGGGCCTCTCTCTGCGGGAACCAGAGTAACAATAAGAACAGTGGATGCGGCGAGCCGCTTTCAGTCGCAAATTCTTGTTCTGCGCATGGAAACATCACCGTAGGCGTCGATCCGCTTCGTTACGACAACGCGGCACTCCTCCACCGGCGCAGGGATACCGACAGCTCTCTCCTGGTATACGGGTGGAGGCAGGACTGGCTGCCCAGAAACGATTGGGACATTCCGGGGAGGGACCAAGGCAGGCCCTTCAAAACCATCGCTATACTCTAGGGGCACAATCGGCAGAGGCCGCTGGGGCACCAGGGCCGGCCCTTCATACTCTCCAACGAAGTCTTGCTCAATCACGCGACGGCCAATGATCCTGTGCTCGACCGGTGGGGCGATATAGGTTTCCTCAACCGCGAGCCTGCGCTGGACTGGTGGGCGCTCCAGAACCGCCTCTTGATCCTCGTAGTATGGGGGGAGATCTGCGGCGACGGCAGCCGATGTGCTCACCAGAGTTGATCCGCCGAGCGCCAGTGCGGCAAAGCCCGCGCCTGCAACTTTGTTCAAACCAAACACTGGCATGTGAGCTCCTGAGGTCTCCGATGGAAACGTCTCCTTATGGTCAAGGTTCCCCTTCTAAACGTTGGTGCTCGGCCGCGGGACTTCGGCGCGTTGGTAGGCTGTGTTCCGCCTCTTGAGCCAAGCGAGGCTGCGACACAATGTTCGTCCTGACCCGCTTGCGAATTGTATATCAATCCTTATATCAGGCTTACCCCAGCGGACAGTGTTGTGGACTTCGACAGCGGCGGGCGTCACCGCCAGCGTCGATGAGACCGTGCCAGGACGGATGTACTCCGGCCCGGTCTGTTCCTGCGCTTGCCTGACGATGCGAGCGCCCGTCTGGTACCCTATTAGCCCAGGCCCGTAGCTGGCGCGGCAGGAGATGCGAAGGCATTCCGCCCGTTGACCCCGGAGCCTGGGCTTTTCCATTTTGTCAGGCACATGGTCGGGCCCAGATGAGGGCAGCGGTTTGAGTGCTACTGCCTCTTCCCTCGGACCTCAGCAACCAGCAATTCAGCAGCTATTACTGCTCCGTCGCTGCGGATCGTCTTGGCAACGGCGAACGCCCGCTCGCGGGTATCCGCCGCCAACGCCGTCCTGAGCGGAGCCAGGAGCGACCCGGCTCTCGGAATCGAGCCATCGTGCGCCGCACCAATGCCGAGTTCGGTGACACGGCTTGCCCAATAGGGCTGGTCGGCAACTTGGGGCACCACTACCTGCGGCGCGCCAGCGCGGGCAGCCGCCGTGGTTGTTCCGGCGCCGCCATGGTGCATGACCGCGGCGACCCGGGCGAAGAGCGCCTGCTGGTTGACCTCGCCGACAACGAAGCAGTCTTCCTGATCATCGATCAACGCGAGATTGGCCCAGCCTCGGCCAAGGATCACGCGCCGGCCTTGCGCGCGGACTGCCTCAATGGCCGTACGGGCTGGGTCCTCCGCGGCGTGCATCGCCATGCTGCCGAAGCCCACATAAACCGGAGGCTCTCCAGAAGCGAGAAATGCCTCCAACCCGGCTGGGAGCGGACGGCTGTCCGGCAGGATCCAGGCCCCGGTCTGGACCGCGTCGTTCAGGTCGGTCGGCTGCCATGGGCTGAGAACCGGGTCCGATGCCAGCCATGGCCGATGTGTAAAGACATGGTCGCGAACATTGTCGAGGGTTGGCAAGGCAATTGAGGCGCGGTGAGTGTTGACCGCTTCGCCGAAGAGTGCCTTCTTCGCCTGGGCGTTGAACGCCCACAGAGCCAGGTTGTCGGTCAGTTCCGGTGGGTGGGACCAGCCGGGGTATTCCATAGGCGGATGGTGCGGTGACGGCACCATGAGCGGGCAAAAGGCCGCCCAGCTAAAATGGATGCCCCGCTTTTCGGCCACCGACCGCGCAGCCGCCACAGAAGGAAACAAGCCGGTCGCGACAATTGCATCACAGCCCTCGGCCGCCGCGGCAATCGCATCGAACTGGGCCGGCACCATCTTCGCTGCCAGCTGAGGCAGGCGCAGGCCAGACTGCTTCGCCTGCTCGATCCACTGGCGTACCGGCATGAAGGCCGGTTCCAGCGGCACGGCTTCTCGCCCTAGGAGTTCGACAAACTCCGCATCGGCCGGTGCCGATACAAGCGCCTCCACGCCGATCGCCTGCAAGGCCAAGCCAAGCGCCACCAGCGGCTGGACATCCCCACGCGACCCATAGGTCGACAACAGCACACGCATCTTCACCACTCCCTCATGTTTGATCGAGGGCCGCGGTTATGAGGCATGACAGGGGGCTTGCCGCAAGCCGGGGGGCCGCTACAAAACAATAATGGAAGGTAGCGATCGCCCTTCCGTCTCCCTTCAAGCTGTCAAGGAATACTCGCAAGGCTCTGCTGCGATCGCGTGGAAGGTCGGCTATGGTGAACTAACGATTATCCGTTGCCTGGGACTGCAGAAGCTTCATCGTGCTAAGTGCATCGCCGGTCGCAGCGAAAGCAGCCGTATTGTCGAAGATGCACCAGGCTGCCCGTCCAGCACTCGCATGGTCTCCAAGGGTCTTGGCAGTTTCCGCGATGACCTCTTGCGAGTAAGCCGAGTAGTACATTTTCGGCGATCCATGCAGCCGGTAGTAGACCAGACTGGTCCAACCACCCGGTGTGCCGGCATTTGGGTGAGGCTTCGGATCCGCTGCCACCCGGGCGATCCGGTGCTCTACCAGGAAGGCGTCGACATCGGCGGTGAACCATGAGGCATGCCGGGGTTCACAGACGACGTCCCCGTCGAAGGACGCTCGGAGCCGCTCAACGAATGATCGCACGTCCGCAGGGTCGAACTTCAGGCTCGGAGGAAGCTGGATGAGGACCGGTCCGAGCTTGGATCCCAATCCGGCGACTTCTCCCAGAAAGCGCTGCAACGGCTCATCGACCTCCCGGAGGCGGCCCTCGTGAGTGATCGTCTTCGGCATTTTCACAGCAAAGCGGAAGTCGTCTGGGACATCACCGGCCCAGCGCTGATACGTCGACACGCGATGTGGGCGATAAAACGAGGAGTTGATCTCAACGCCGTCAAACCGGCTCGCATAGCGGACCAGATGGCTGCCCTCGCGCGGGAAGGCATTGTCGTACTGCTTTGGGATCGCCCAGGCGGCGGTCCCAACAAAGATGCGGTGCTCACTCATACCCAGCATCAGGGTACCAGGGGTTAGCCTCGCTTGAGCTTTCCAGCCGCTGCATCGAGCTTCTCGCGGCTATTCCCGTGCTCTTTGATCAACTCTTCGGCCTGTGCAACACTGATGCCGTGCTTCCGGGCAAAGTAGCCGACCTCGTACTCTTCTCCGCCGGCGACCCGGCCGCGGTCCGCACCACCACGATTGGCTTTGTCATCAGACATTCCGTTACTCCTTACACAACAACGACACTTCAAAAATGCGTCACGATGGGGAGTGGTTTCCTGGGTCGTTAACCGCGCCAGAGACTCCTGTGGAGAACTCGGAACGAGTCATTTCGGGGCGACGTTGCTGACTCGTGAGGGTGCCGGTCAAGGTTGGCGGGCCCGTCACACAGTAGCGTATCGCTGGGAGTTCCACCCATGGCTGAGCGGACGGTTTGGAAAGGTCATATCAAGCTCTCTCTCGTGTCCTGCGCGGTCGGCCTCTATCCCTCCACATCATCGGGTGGGAAGATCCGGTTCAACACCCTCAACCGCAAGACCGGCAACCGCGTGAAACGCCAATTCGTCGACAGCGAGACCGAGGAAGTCGTTGAGAGTGAAGACCAGGTCAAAGGATTCGCGGTCGGGAAGGGCAGCTACATCCAGGTCGAGGACGAAGAACTCGACGCCCTGAAGCTGGAAAGCACCCACACGATCGACATCGAGAGCTTTGTGCCACGCGAGGAGGTCGACGAGCGCTTCCTTGATACCGCCTACTACATCGCCCCGACCGACAAGGTGTCGAACGAAGCCTTCTGCGTTATTCGTGATGCCATCCGCGACAAAGGCATGGCTGGCATTGCCCGCATTGTGCTGGCGCGGCGCGAGCGCATGATCCTGCTGGAGCCTCTGGATGAGGGGCTTGTCGGAACCACCCTGCACGCGGCCGACGAGGTTCGTGACGAGGACAAGGTCTTCGATGACATCAGCGAGGTGAAGTATCCCAAGGAGATGAAGGATCTCGCCGCGCACATCATCGACAGCAAGGCGGCCCATTTCGATCCGAAGCAATTCGATGATCGGTACGAGGAAGCCGTCGCTGAGTTGCTGAAGTCGAAGCAGGCCGGCAAGCCTGTGAAGGAGGAGCCGTCCGAGAAGCCCTCGAACGTCGTCAATCTGATGGATGCGCTCAAGCGCAGTGTCTCGGCCGAGAAGGCGGGGTCCGCAGGCAAGAAAGCTGCTCCGGCGAAGAAAGCCGCGGCGAAGACCAAGGCGCCGAAAAAGCCCGCACCCAAGACGAAGGCGCGCAAGGCCGGCTAATACCGATGAAGTGTGTTGCGTAGGAGTGTGCTATGGCTGCGGGATCAACTAGTCTGAAAGCCAGAAAGGCGCCGTCGCGAGGCCGAACCGCCACGAAAACAGCCTCCGGTTCTCTTGCCACCTATCGGGCGAAACGCGACTTCTCTGTCACGAGCGAACCCAAGGCGAAGAGAGCCAAATCTCAGGGTGACCGTTTCGTCGTCCAGAAACATGATGCCCGCCGCCTGCACTACGACCTGCGACTGGAGCTCGATGGGGTCCTCAAAAGTTGGGCGGTGACGAGAGGGCCGAGCCTGGTTCCGGGCGAAAAGCGCCTCTCGGTGCACACCGAGGACCACCCCCTGCAGTACATTGATTTCGAGGGCGTCATTCCGGCCGGCCAGTATGGCGGCGGGACGATGATCGTCTGGGATCAGGGCCGCTGGATTCCCGAAGGCGACCCTCATGCCGATTATTCCCGGGGTCGCTTGACGTTCACTCTTGAGGGCGAGCGCCTCAAAGGCAAGTGGCACCTTGTGCGGACCCGCGGCAAGCCCGGCGAGCGGAATGAGCAGTGGCTGCTGCTCAAGTCCGATGATGAGGCCGCCCGGACGTCTGAGGATCCCGATATCCTCGAGGAGGAGACGACCTCGCTAAAGTCAGGCCGGATCATTGAGGAGTTGGCCGCTCAAGGCGACATCCGCGTCGATCATGCTGCACGCGAGAAGGTAGCCAAATCCACGCCGGAGAGATCGCGACGACCCTCAAAGGTCAAAGGTGCGAAGAAGGGCATTCTGCCAGCTTTCGTTGAACCAGCCTTGGCCCAACTGGTTGAGAGTGCCCCAAGGGGTCGCAATTGGCTTCACGAGATCAAGCTCGATGGCTATCGCATGCAGGCCCGCATCGATGGCGGCCAGGTCCAACTTCTGACTCGCAAAGGGCTCGATTGGACAGCGAAGTTCAAACCAATCGCAAATGCCCTCAAAGAAATGAAGACTCCATCGGCATTGCTCGACGGCGAGATCGTCGTGGAGGATGAGGCAGGGGTCTCAAGCTTCTCGGCGCTCCAGCAGGAACTCAAGGGCGGGAAGGGCGAACGCTTCGTCTACTATGTCTTCGATCTGCTTTATCTCGACGGCGAGGACCTCAGGAAGGCGACACTGGCAGACCGCAAGGCAGCATTACGGCTTCTGTTCGATGACCTGCCTCAGGGTGGGGCTATCCGCTTCAGCGACCATCTCGAGGAGGATGGGGCAACACTCGTGCGGCACGCGTGCCGGATGGGTTTGGAGGGGATCATCTCCAAGCGCGCCGATCAGCCCTACAGGTCAGGCCGCGGCGACGACTGGGTGAAGTCGAAGTGCACGCAGCGCCAGGAACTGGTGATTGCCGGGTACTTGCCCTCGAGCGCGAGCAAGAAAGCTGTGGGCTCACTGGTCATGGGTGTCTATGAGGCTGGCAAGCTCATTCCTGTCGGTCGCGTCGGGACCGGCTTCACATCGGCGGTGGCGGGCGCGCTCTACAAGACCCTCACGTCGATTGAGATGAAGGCCTCATCCTTTGCCGGCAAGATTCCTGCCGCTGCCGGTCGTGGTGTGAAGTGGGTCAGGCCGGAGCTGGTCGCCGAGGTGGAGTTCCGCGGGTGGACCCATGACGGCATGGTCCGGCAGGGCTCTTTCCAAGGGCTGCGCGAGGACAAGGATCCGCGGGACGTCGTGCGGGAGACAACTGCGCAAGGCTCTCGCGACACACGCCCTGGTGCTGCGATCCTTGAGAAAGCCCATCTCACGCACCCCGACCGCGTTCTGTGGGAGGATGAGGGGATCACCAAGCTCGGGCTCGCTGAGTTCTATACGGAGATCGCAGATTGGATCCTACCTCACATCGTGAACCGTCCGCTCTCGCTCCTGCGCTGCCCAGGTGGATCGCAGAAGGAATGCTTTTTCCAGAAACATGCATGGGCGGGGCTTGATGAGGAACTGATCCAGCGGGTCCGCGTCGGAGAGGACGAGGCCGTCGCGATTAAGGATCTGTCTGGCCTTCTCGCTCTGGTGCAAGTCGGCGTACTCGAGATACATCCCTGGGGCTCCACGCTGAAGAACCCGGAGCAGCCCGATCGCCTCGTCTTCGACCTGGATCCGGGGGAGGGCGTCAGCTGGGATGCGGTCGTACAAGGTGCGATCGACGTGCGTGACCATCTGAAGGGATTGGGCCTTGAAAGCTTCGTGAAAACCTCTGGAGGCAAAGGTTTGCATGTCGTAGTGCCACTCCAGCCAAAGGTATCGTGGGACGAGGCCAAAGCGTTTGCGGCGGGTGTCGCAGCAGCCATGACGAAGGCGAGCCCCGCTCTCTACACGGACACCATGGCGAAGCGGGCCCGAGCAGGGCGGATCTTCATCGACTATCTGCGCAACGGGCGGGGGGCGACGGCTGTGGCCGCCTATTCGACGCGCGCCCGGGCCGGCGCACCGGTTTCAACACCGCTGACGTGGGAGGAACTGTCGGCGATCCGCAGCGGCAACCAGTATCGGATTGGTAATCTTGCAGCGCGGTTGTCGCATTTTCCAGACGAGCCTTGGGCCAACTTTGGAAATGTCAACCAAGTCATTCCGAAACAATCAAGACGACGATAACTGATACTGGCGCAATTGGGAGTGACCCGCCAGTGGCAGCCCGCTGGCCGGGCGCGCTTCGGATTGGGACAATCTTTATAGCTCTGATGGGGTTCACCCCTTCAGTCCGACTTGATGGTGCGGGTTCCTCAGCATCCCCTCTAAAGGCTCAGGTTCGAACTTGTCGTGAGAGTGGGCGATTGATACAATACTTCTTCACCCTGCTGAGCAGGGAGCTTGAAGGGGGCGGGTCCGGTCTCAATATGAGCACTATGGCGAAGAAGTTCTCGACGAAACCCAGCCGCGCGGCGAAGTCTGGTGGCGTGAGTAGCTCCAAGGTCGCGGGCAAGACCAGCGATGGCGTTGTCGTGCTTCGGGCCAAGGCCAAACCAACCCACTTCACGGCCAAACAGATTCGCGAGACGATCCAGAGAACCGGATTGGCACTAGGCGACAGGTCGACTGCTAAACGTTAATGCCTGCGTCGACCTCGGCTCGGGACGTTTTCATCAACTGTCCGTTTGACCCCACCTACAAACCCATCTTCTGGGCGATCGTCTTCACGGTGCTGCGCTCCGGGTTCAGCCCGCGCTGCGCGCTCGAGGCCGACGATTCGTCCGAGAACCGGCTTTCCAAGATCGAGGCGATCATTGAGGAGTGCCGCTATGGCATTCACGACATCTCGCGAACTGAGGTCGACGGCGACCCGCCGCTGCCCCGGTTCAACATGCCCCTGGAGCTTGGGCTGTTCCTAGGAGCCAAACGCTATGGGAATAGGGACCAGAAAACAAAGCGCGCTCTTGTGCTCGACCGCGAGCAGTACCGCTTCCAGAGATTCATTTCCGATATCGCCGGGGCTGACATTCACGCACACGGCACCGAACCGGGGAAGTGCGTCGAACAGGTTGCGACATGGCTCCGTACCCAAAGCCGGGATCCCAAGATTCCCGGCGGCCGGAAGATCGCCGAGGAGTTTGAGATTTTCCGGTCCCAGCTACCCGCGATCTGTGCCGATCGCCACCTTGAGCCCGAAGAATTGACCTTTGGCGACTTCGCAGAGTTGGTCGCCGCCTACCTGACCGCTGACATCGACTAGGCGTGCACGGGTTTGATGGTCATCCCCGACGAAAATCCTCTCAATGGCTCAGAGGAGTCTGCCGCATAGGTTCCAGCTTGGGACCAGCCTGATACGGTATCGCGCTGCGGCAGTGGTTAGTCCTTGAGTCGCGCACTATTTTGTTACGTTGTTTAGCTAGAGTTCCTGACACGAAATGCTTTTCCCACAACCGCATAATGAGGCCGAGCGTCTCGCCGCCCTTCATAGCCTGGCCATTCTCGACACCCCCTCGACACCCCATCTACGCCGGCCATCGATCGCATCTGCAGGATCGCGCTGCGGCTATTCGATGTTCCAATGATTCATGTGACCTTGGCCGATGCACATCGCTATTCTTCAAGGCTAAGCCAGAGGGAATGTCGTTGTCCGAGCTGCCCCGCGACAATGTCTTTTGTAACTACACGATCCTACACAATGAGGTGTTCGTCGTGCCGGATGCCTTGGCCGATCGGACCTTTGCGAAGAACCCCTACGTAGTAGGGGAGCCTCACATCAGGTTCTATGCCGGGGCTCCGCTGACGATCCGGCCGGGAATCCGGCTAGGAGCCTTGTGTGTCTCCGACCTGAAGCCGCGGACGTTCAGCCAGCACCAGATGACGCTGCTTCGCAGTCTGGGACGGCTCGTGGTCGATGAGCTCTGGTTGCACCATCTGGAGGTCACCGGTCAGGCTAATACGCAGCCGCTTCCGTCAGACCCAAGGGAGCCATCGCTCGACTTCGAGACGTGGATTGCACCCACAAGCGCTCAAATCCGAGCCGCCCGAGGACTGCTGAACTGGTCGACGCGAGAACTGGCGGATGCAGCCAACATCTCTCCAACCTCGGTCAAGCGCATGGAGATCCACGGGGAAACCTCGGTCCGCCGTGACAGCGTGGATGCCGTTGTGCTGGCATTCCAGGAGCACGGCGTGAAATTTACCCGTGCGCCTGATGGTTCTCTTGGGGTGACCCTAACATCGTCCAGGTGATGCGCCCGGTTTCGGACGAGGCTAGAGACCGCTCGTTCTTAGGATAATTCCGCTTACGTGGGGAGGCGGTGAACGACGTTCGTCCGCTTCTCTGACATGGCTTCCCATGCAAGTTCGGCCAGTACGCCAAAGCGGTCCCGGTGATCGCCAGAGGCCCAGATGACCTCAAGTTGTCCACTGGTGTCCCGCAGAGCGATGACTGCGCCGTCCCACCGGGTATGGATCAGACCCGGCTCAGTCGAGCCGTAGCCTGTCTCTTCGCGCCAGACCATGCGGGCAATGGCGCACATGACCCCAAAGGCCTCATGCAGGCGCGAGATCCGATCTGGCTCGGTCTCTTCGTTGTGAGCCGAGATTGCCGGGTATTGGTGCAGGCTGCTCATCGTCGTTGCGGCTCACGTCTTCGGGTCCAGAGGTTACTGGATCCTCTTGCCTTACGGCAGCTTTGAGGAACGAAGGCCTAAGGTCCGCCAGCCGCAAGGAGCCATGGCGGAAGCCTCCTCACCCGCCGTTGCCAGGTAGATGAGGAGGCCTCCTGGCCTTAAAGGCAGTAGCTGCCCTCGTACCAATAACCGGAAACTTGGCCTAGCGTTTCATCCGATCTGACTTCGGATCGTCAGCGGGGATCAAGGGCCGAGGAGGAAGGTGTCGATGAACAAACCTTCAAGCCTCTAATCATGATGAGGTAGGGGCGTTCCAGCTTGGCCAACATTTACAAGGAAAGGGCCGTTTGCCTCGATTGGCTTAGCCCGGAGGGGCATACCCATCTGGGAATTGCCATGGTTTAGCCTCGTTAATGCCACACGACGCCCACGCTTAGGCACCCTCCCTCGGACCAGACGGCAGCTCTGCCGGAAGGCCCTACCTGCGGGCCGCAGGTGGAAGGGTGAAGCTTTGGCGGCGATCCGGTCTGACAAGAACAGGGGGACTCTGAACATGGACCAAGACATCGGCTATAGGACGCAGTCCCTCCCTTCGACGCTGAATGCTCCCGCTTCAGTCACCACCTACCTGGTCTGCCAAAATACGCTGCTTCAGACGGGTGTCAGGTACATCCTGAAAGGCACCAGATTTGTGGTGGCGGATGATGGGCTGGCCGATGGGGAGAGCCCGGAGCTAGTTCTTCTCTGCGACAGCCTCCCGCCAGGCGCCGCTGTTGAAACGATCAAGCAATTGAAGGAGCAGTATCCCAGCGCCCGCGTGGTGGCTCTCAGTGACAACGTCGATCCTTGGACCGTTCGGGAACTCTGCACCGCCGGGCTCGACGGGCTGTGCCCAACAGGGATGCCGCAGGCCGCTGTGCTCGCGGCCTTGGAGTTGGTTATGTTGGGCGAGATGTTCCTGCCGATCTCGGTAAGTCTGGCTATGCTCGAGCAAGCCTCCTCTCCTGGAGCGCCGATGATGGCCGCTGCGAATGAACCTGCAGGGCTGCCAGCCAAGTTCTCAGGCCGCGAGGCTCAGATCCTGCGGCTGCTCACGACGGGAGCCTCCAACAAGCTCATCGCCCGAGACCTTGGCGTAGCCGAAGCTACGGTGAAGGTTCACGTCAAGGCGATCTTGCGGAAGGCGAAGGCCGCCAATCGGACCCAGGCGGCCATGTGGGCAACCCAGTTCCTCGCTCCGGCCACGAACTCTCCAGAGGCGGAGCTCGCAAGCTAAGCGAGATGTTCACTCACATTCCATGAAAAGGGGCCCGCTCCTTGGAGGAGGGGCCCGAAGATTGACGCCGTCGTTATTGAGAGAGGAACGGCGATCCCTTTTCAGACGGTCGAACTGGAGCGAACGACCCGTCAGATAGGCAAACGACGGGAGAACCGGCCTATTCCAGCGTGGCCGCAAAGAAAATATCGATTGCTTTCGGGCCTCCACCTTCGCCCCTGACGGACCAAGCGGTTACAGCAAACACATACAGCCGCGCTGAAACCTAACCCGAAAGGGTGAGTTGCCCTTCACATATGTTAACAAGGGCAATGCAGGGACATCCATGAGAACGATGCCATGCAGCAGAGCAACAGACAGCAGTGGGCAAAGCAGACTCCAGACAGCCTGAACTTTTCGCAGGAGCAGGTGACCTTCATCCTGGGGCATTCCCTGCGCAGCCAGTACAACGACATCCTCGCAGCTGACCTTCCGGACCGGCTGAAAGCTCTTGTGCAAGAGCTTGAGAACAAGCAGATAGCGGCGTCCGACGCCCGCTAAGCTGAACCTTCAGCAACAATGGAATGAGTGAATGGCCGGAAACACGGTGACCCGGGCAGACCTGTGCGATGCCGTCTACGAGGCCTCAGGCCTGCCCCGGCATGAAGCTTCCGCGCTGGTGGAGCAGGTGCTGTCAGAGATCAGCGACGCTCTGGTCCGAGGAGAGCCCGTCAAACTCTCAGGCTTCGGAGTGTTCACGGTGCGGGACAAAGCCGAACGCGTGGGCCGCAATCCAAAAACTGGGGTCGAGGTGCCGATCGAGCCCCGGCGGGCAATCACCTTCAGCCCGTCGCATGTTCTCAAAGACCACGTCAACGGAACGTCTTGAACTATCCTAGTCCGTAAAAGAAAAGGGCCGCGCCCGGTCTTTTGACCGAGTTCGCGACCCGTCAGCCCCCGCATTTGCCCCTACGGTAAGTACGTAAAACTATTGTTGTTTTTGCAATCGCCGTTTGAAAATGTGCCGTGCTTCAATGCGTCGGAAGATGAACCAGTCGGTTACTTGGCGCAATAAGGGAAACCCGAAAGCTTGGCCGTGAGCAGACTACGTATTCTCTTAACGTAATTCGGGAACATTGCAGCAAACATAACGAGAACAAAGTCGACTTTACTGACTAGAAGGCTATCTAAACCTCCCTGTGCTCAGCTTGGTCATAAGTTGCATCGGCGTTTACGTTGCGGAACACCGGCCTCTTTGCTATCGCCCCAGACGCGTTACCTCCAACGGATAGAACACGTGTAAGGGTCGGGGCAGCATTCCAAGATGGCGATCAGCAGCTTCAGCAGCAGCATCCTTGGGCCTGCCAACACCAATCGGGTGGCTGCCGTTCGGGATCTGAACATTCTCGACACTCCTCCCGAGGCCGTCTTCGATGATGCCGTTCTGATCGCCGCGCAGGCCTGTCAGGCACCCATGGGATCGATTGGCTTCATGGTTGAAGGCCGGCATTGGTTCAAGGCTAGGATCGGCTTCGATGCCGCTGAGATTCCGGCGGATCTCTCGATCTGCGGCTACACGATCCAACAGCCGGGCCTGACAGTTATCCCCGATCTCAGGGAGCATCCAGAGTTTCGCCACAACCCGTTTGTCACGGAAGAGCCGCAGCTGCGCTTCTACGCCGGCATCGCCCTACGGCATGGGAACGGTGTTCCTGTTGGGACCCTGACCGTTGTCGATCGTGAGCCTCGCCCGGAAGGGCTCTCCCAGGTGCAGGAGCGAACCCTGCTGGCGCTGGCCCGCTCCATTCAGCGCGAGATGAAGTTGCGCAACGCCGAGCGCGAACTCGCTGAGAAGACCGAGATGCTGGATCAGCTGCATGCCAGTTCTGAGGACTGCATCAAGGTTCTCGATCTGGAGGGCCGCCTGCGCTTCATGAGCGAAGGCGGCTGCCGGGCGATGGAGGTGGGAGCCTTTGCTGATATCGCGGGCTGTGATTGGCTCGACTTCTGGACAGGACCAACGGCTGATGACGCCCGCAGAGCTGTACTTCGGGCCAAGCTCGGCGACACCGGGCGGTTCCGCGGCTTCTGCCCGACGCTCGCCGGCACCCCGAAGTGGTGGGACGTGATGGTCACGCCAATCCTAGGTAGCGACGGCAAACCGTATGGGCTGCTGGCTATCTCCCGCGACATCACGGGCCTGCAGCATGTTGAAGAGAGCCTGCGCCAGAGCGAGGAGCGGCTGCGCCTGGCGATCGAGACCACTGGCCTTGGGATCTGGGACCTCAACACGCTCACCGGCGAGCGGCAGTGGACGGCCGAAGCGCGGGAGCTGTTCGGTTTTGCGCCGGACGCTACAATCACCCAAGAACTCGTCCTCGATCGGATCCATCCGGATGATCGGGAGCGGGTTACAGGGAGTGCTTATCGGAATCAACCGGGTGACAGCCTGACCTTCACCAACACGTTTAGGATTATCCGAGCCGACACTGGTGAGGAGCGTTGGATTACATCGTTAGGTCATACCCTCGTCGACAAGCATGGAAGACCCACCCGCAAGGTCGGCATCGCTCAGGATGTCACCCACCATGTTGTCGCGGAAGAAGCCCTTCGCGGCAGCCAGGACGACCTGCTCCGGCAGACCGCTCACCTGCAATCGATCCTGGCGACGGTGCCGGACGCCATGGTGGTGTCGGACGAGAGGGGGATCATCACCTCGTTTAGTGCAGCAGCCGTGAGAATGTTCGGCTACGAGCCTGAGGAGATCATCGGCACCAGCGTCAAGTACCTGATGCCGGTGCCGTACCGGGACAACCACGAGGGATTCATGCACCGCTACCGGCAGACCGGCGAACGCCGGATCACGGAAAGTGGCCGTGTGGCAGTTGCCCAGCGCAAGGACGGTTCAACGTTCCCGATGGAGGTGCACCTTGGCGAGATGGAGTCGGGGGGGAAGCTCTTCTTTACTGCCTTTATTCGCGACTTGACCGACCGGCAGTATACGGAAAAGCGGATGCAAGAATTGCAATCCGAGTTGGCTTACATGTCCCGGCTCTCCGCCATGGGTGAGATGGGATCAACCCTGGCGCACGAGGTCAACCAGCCGCTGACGGCGATCACAGGCTACCTAAAGGGCTGCGGCATGATCTTGGACCGGATGGACGGCGAGTACGTTCCGATGCTTAGGCAGGGGATCGAAGGCGCTGCGGAAGAAGCCCTGCGCGCGGGAGAGGTGATCCGGCACCTGCGGGCGTTTGTGGCCCGTGGGGAAACGGATCAAGAAGTCGAGGATCTGCGCAAGCTGATCGAAGAGGCGAGTGCGCTTGCGCTGACTGGCGCCAAGGACAAGAGCATCAAAGTCGACTTCGATCTTCCTCATGAAAGCCCCAAGGTGCTCGTCAGCCGGGTCCAGATCCAGCAGGTTCTGCTTAACTTGGTTCGCAACGCCATGGAGGCTATGCAGGACGTCGAGCAGCGTGAGCTGACCATCAAGGCAGAGGTGGAAGACGAGGGGTCGATGGTACGGCTGAGCGTCAAAGATACCGGGACCGGCCTGGCGCCTTCCGTCCAAGAGCGGCTGTTCACCCCGTTCACGACCACCAAGCAGACCGGCATGGGCGTAGGCCTGTCGATCTGCCGGACGATCATCGAGGCGCATGGCGGAAAGATCTGGGCCGACTCGGCGCCTGGGGAAGGGACCACGTTTCACTTCACTTTGAAGGTGGTTCGGGAAGAGGAGCTTGCCGAGGCGGCAGAGGAGTAATCTCGCAGAGCAGGCACCACTGCGCGGGCCCTGAAACTGTCACAAACCCGAGTAGGCTGACGAATACGGCGTTGCCCTGTCTCAGCTCGCACTGACACAGTACCCCGAGGCTGCGACGCCGACCGGCCGTGCGGTCTCTTGTGCTCGCTGCGAGCAACCGCTCAAGGTGACCCGACCGGTCGGCGTCACCCCATCCCAAACAGAAGAATGGCCGCTGGAAACCAGCGGCCCGAGTTTGGGAGGAAGTTGTCCAACGCGCCATCCCGAAGGGCGATCTCCCGGATGGAAGGACATCGGGTTTCTTCCCTAACTGGCTTGCAGGAAGCTTACTCTGCTTGGGTTTCAAGCAGCCACGGCGCAATTCCGTCCCTGCTGTTTTGCCTGGTAGAGGGCCCGGTCCGCCCGGTCGAGCATGTCCTGAAGCTTCTCGCCTGGGATCATCCCATCGGCCATGCCGATGCTGCAGCCCACCCGGACGGCTTTGCCGGCAAGCAGCATCGGTTCATTGACGGCCTTGATCAGGCGCTCGGCGATTTCCTGTAGCCCCAGAGCCGACGTGCCAGCTTCCGTATGCACGATGATGACAAACTCGTCGCCACCGATGCGAGCAACTACATCGTTGCTCCGCAGACAGGAGAGCATGCGGGCGCTGACCTGTTTCAGCACAATGTCTCCGGCATGATGCCCCAAGCTGTCATTGATCGGCTTGAATTTATCGAGGTCGAGGCTCAGGAGGGCAAAGTCGGGAGCAGGAGTATCGGTGACTAGCTTCCCCAGGTACTCGTCGAGCATGCGCCGGTTCGGCAGTCCGGTGAGCGTGTCGTGGTAGGCGGCGTCTTCCATCTTCGACAGGGCATTTTGAGTCTTGTCGAGAGACGCGACCAAGTCTCGGAGCGAGGTCGAGAGGTCTGCCACCTCTGCTGCTCCACCGAGATAAGGGATCTCCACGCCCGGTTCACCCTGCCGCAGGCGCACAGCTGCGTCGGCAATGGCATGCAGGGGCCGCGTGATTAGTCCAGCCGCGAACCAGGCGAGTGCGCTGAACAGCGCTGCAAAGCCGACACCCCACAGGAATATCTCGCGGCGGGCATCGTCCGCATTCTCGTAGGCCGCTGCAAGTGGCTGACGGGCGAGGATCGTCCACCCGAGGCCGGAGTAATCGGCTTGACCGGCACCACGAGCATAGCCGGTGAGGTATCGCTGGCCATCCGGCCAAGTCTCAATCACCCAGCCGGATCCTTTGGACTGAGCTAGTTTGAAGCTCTCAACCGGCAGCGGCCGTCCAATGATGTTTGCGGGCCCCAGGAGAACTGTGCCGTCGGCGCCGACAATGAAGGTCTCCAGTCCGAGCCGCTCCTGGGCCGGGCGGAGAAGTCTATCCTGCACCTCTCGGGCCCAGCCCCAGGAGAAATGAGTTGCCAGGACCCCGAGGGTTCTGCCTGTGTTATCCTGAATGGGAGTTGCCACGTCGACGAACTTCATCGGCTCGCCGCTTGGGTTCGGCAGGAGCTTTGCGAGCAGTACGGCCTCGTGCACGTCACCGATGAAGTGCCCTTTGATGCCTTCCTGGAAGACAGGGCGGGACGACACGTTGGCGCCAAGCAGGATCCGGCCACTGGAGGCGGTGACGATGCCATCCGTGTTGATGGTGCCGATCCAGGCCAGACTGGGGTCCTTCAGTTGCAACTCATCGACGACTTTCTGGGCCTCGGTCCAGTCCCGGACGGTGCTGACCTTGGCCAGCACGCCGACCTGGCGGGAGCGGGATGCCATATCGGCGTCGAGCTTGTCGGCCATCTGAAAGGCTGTTTCAGACAAGGCTCGGCCGATCTCGCGCTCGAAGTGCCGCTCGGACCGAGCTCCCACAACGATGCTCATCGTGCTGGCCATAGCGATGACGAGGGCTGCACCGGAAATGGCGACGACGGTTCTTAAATTCAAACGCTTCAACATGACTGTTTCAATTCAGGGCTTCTGGTAGGCCCGTTACAACTTTCAAATCAGCAGAGCGCCGCTCTCGTGATCTCATACAAGCGGCTATGCCATCTTCTCAAGGAACTCCATAGGGAACGGTTAAGAGAGTGGGCAGTCAGGGGCCGCGTTGGAACCATCGTCGGAACAAATCAACAACCAAGTTCGCCCTTGCTCTTGAAAAACGCGAATCATGGACTCTATTCTGTTTTCGGCCGCCTTAACTCGGCAGACCTTCCCGGTAGCCGTGCGGGGCTGGCGGTCCGTTTACCACCTCTTCGTCGTTCAAAAGTCAGTCTGAACCGGTGTACATGCATCGGGGCAGGAGTTCAGGAGTCTCTCTTTTGACCACGCTGAAGCAATTCGAAGAAGCCCTGCGCGCCCAAGGCATGAATATGGCCCTGGCCATTCTCGAGAAGATGCGCAAGGAAGACAAGAAGACGAGGTCGATCGCACCGGCTCGTCGGGTGTTCGGGCGCAAGATGACCCCGGAGCTCGCCCGCAAAATCCTCGAGCTTCATGGCACTACGGACATGACCCAGCAGGAGATCGCCTTTCAGCTCGGGATCAATCAGGGTCGGGTGAATGAAGTGGTCAAGCGCGGCAAATGGCTGACGGAAGATCCGCAGTCTGAGGAAGCCCAATCGCGAGACGAGGCGAAGGCTCGCATGAAGCGCATGCAATCCGAGGATACGCCCATCCCGCGCAAGCAGCCGGTTGCTGCGAATGCCGAGGAAGCGCCAAAGAAGCCGAAGCCGAAAACGCGCAACACTGCACAGCTGTCGATCGAAGATTTTCTATGATCCTGAACGACTAAATGGAATCTTGTATCAGCGGGAGCCTGCCCCGCTGGTGACGATCAGGTCAAGCCGCTCTAAATCAGTATGGTGCATCAGCAGCACGCCGTTCTTGTAGGCGAGTTGATGGGCGGATTTGGTGTAGACCGAGTTTGTGACCACCACAGCATAAGGCGCATCCTGGAAGGCCGCAGCGGCATAGGCTTCCTGAACAGCCTTGTTGCCGACAGTCCCGTTGTAAAACTTGCACTGGATGACAACGCGTTTACCGTCCTTCTCGGCGATGATATCGGCACCCTGGTCGCCTGATCCGGGAGTGAGCGCTGCATGCCAGCCCGCTTCGTGTAGGACGTCCCGACAGTAGAGCTCAAACTCCCTGCCAGTCATTGCCTCATCGAATTCGATCGCTGGATTGGCCGGCTGGTGTCTATCAATGATCCGGTTGATGCGCGTTCTGAGGCGGCCGGCGTGCCTCTTTGGGTCTTGTGCCAGGAGATGCTCAATCTTCCTGCGCTGAAACTCTGGCAGAAGCGTCTTCTTGATGAACGTATTGAGGTGCTTCTCCCAGGCCACTTCGGAGATGTTCCCATACTCGTCGGGCGAAAGCATATGGGCACGTTTAGTCGCGAGGGTGCGGACATGCTTCAGCGCTGCCCGATCTGTCAGATCATAGATTAGCAGAACAGAGTGAACCTTAGTCAGACGCAAGAACAGGAGCACCCCGAGCCCGGCCCAGGCAGCTACGGGGTGTAAATATAAGCCCACGCTGAACAGGAGGAGCCGCACAGCGCTGAACGCCTTATGCCTCCAGAGGTAGCGAAATATTCCCTTTACCGTGCCGAATGCCGATCATTACGATGATTGCCAAGCATTTTCGATAGATGAGCAGGGTTACCAGCGGCTTCGCACCGTGCTCAATCGTAGGGAACTCACAGGAACATTTCGAAGCTACTGCCTGGTAATCCGGGTCCGGTCGAGGATTTGACCGGCGAACTCCCGCAACTCCTCGGCAGTGCTGCCTTCATCTCGCTGGATGACGAAGAGCCCTGTATGGAGCAAAATCATCAACTCCCGAGCCTGCCGTACTTCACCGTCGGCAGCCGGCATGACTTCAGCCATCTTGGCTCTCATGACAGCGGCATCGCGATCGAGGATTTCCATAAGACGGGTGGTCACTGCGACTCCTCCCAGTGGTGGGCGGTAAGTTTCGGCTTTTAGCTTAAATAGCCCACCGCAGGAGATTGGTAGAGCGATGAGCGGCAAGGTCCAATCACTCTGGCTTGACGCCAAGCGCAATGCAGTAGCCGTAATACGCATGTTCCCCTGCTTTATGGTAGATTTCTGCAATCTCCCCTTCTTGCGCCGGTCGAGGGCGAAACGGGAGCCGGTGCGCTGCAGGCGAAGGTAGGCGAGCGGGCAGGCGTCGAGTTTGACGGTCTTCTGCAAGCGAGGGAACTCCTCGGTGGACATTTCTTCCGAGTAGCCGTCCCGGCCCATGAACATCACGAACACTTTGCGGTGCTCGTTGATGAACCGCTCGTCGCGGAGAAATGCATGAGGCGGTGTTTCTGGCATAGGGGATCTCCATTGCGGCAGGCGCAATGGAAAAAGCCGCCCCGAAACGGAGCGGCTTGTTGTGAAGGCGGAGCAATCCGCAAACGTGAAGGGTCTTAGACCTGCTGCAGGTTCGTCGCGGACTCTTTTCCTGAGCGACGGTCCTGTTCAATCTCGTAGGAGATCTTCTGCCCGTCCTGCAGGCTGCGAAGGCCTGCACGCTCTACGGCTGAAATATGAACGAACACGTCCTTGCCGCCATTATCCGGCTGGATGAAGCCGTATCCCTTGGTCTCATTGAACCACTTAACCGTGCCAGTCGCCATTCTCGTCCCTAGTCTCTAGTCGTTTCCTCTAGCGGAGCGTCATATTCCGCCCCCTGTGACAGGTCCGTCACCCGAAGGAGGCTAGTTGGGCAGGGGAACCATGGCAATAACGTGACGAGATTAGGATTAACTTTTCTTCGGATGCCGCGGCTGCTCCTGGCCGGTGACGTCTGCCCAGAACTGATCAGCTCGCCCCTCGAAGGTGTTCGGGCCACGGCTGTCGCTCTGGTAAAACTGGCCAGTTGCGATGCCTGGCGCATATTCCTGATCCACCCATCCTTTCGCATCGTCGTGGGGGAACACATACCCGCCATAGCTATGAAGCGTCTTCGCACTGGCATAGTGGGTGTCGCGTAGGTGCAACGGCACTGGGATCGGAGGAGCGGATTGCACATAGGCCATCGCCTGTCCAATGCCGCGGCATACCAAGTTCGACTTCGGAGCCCGGCAGATGTGCAGAGCTGCATGGGCTAGCACGATCTGAGGGCACCGTCAGGTTAACGCGACAGTGACTGAACCTAAGCACAATCGGGGGATAGAACCGACCCGTCATCCCCGCTATGTCCGTCACCGCTTTCCGGCGGAAGTGATCAGCCACGCTGTGTGGCTCTACTTTCGATTCCCGTTGAGCCTGCGGATGGTCGAGGAGATGTTGGCCGCCCGAGGGATCCTGGTCAGCCATGAGACGGTGCGGCAATGGGCCCTGAAGTTCGGTCAGGGCTTCGCGAACCAGATCCGTCGGCGTATTCCGGATATCGGAGACAAGTGGCACCTCGACGAGGTAGTGATCAGCATCGCCGGCAAGAAGCATTGGCTGTGGCGTGCTGTCGATCAGCACGGGGCCGTGCTCGACATTCTGGTTCAGAGCCGCCGTGATACAAAAGCCGCCAAGCGCCTGTTGCGCAAGCTGCTCAAGAAGCAAGGCGTCGCACCGCGGGTGATGATCACCGACAAACTTGCCAGCTATGGCGTGGCGAAGCGAGAGATCATGCCCGGTGTCGAGCATCGCCAACACCGCGGATTGAACAATCGTGCCGAGAACAGCCATCAGCCCTCCCGACGGCGAGAGCGGATTATGAAGCGCTTCAAGTCAGCTGGTCAGGCCCAACGCTTCCTTTCGGTTCATGATCAAGTGGCAAACCTCTTCCGCCACCCTGCTAACACCGGTGCCGCTGATCGTCGCCTTGCCCGCGCTCGGGCGTTCCAGGCCTGGGCCGAGATAACCGGCGCCGTGACTGTCGCCTGATCCAGCCTCGAACGAGGATTAGTCGATCCTTCTCCGATAACTTGACGGTGCCCCATGTTGTTCGGCACCTGTGCTCGTTTCGATACAGCCAAAGCGCTGCACATCAGGCATATTGGTCGCGTCCTTGAAGGAACGGCTGGGGGGCCGGATCTCCCTGGAAGGGAAGCGCCTCTGCCCTGC
Organism: Microvirga yunnanensis; assembly: GCF_025460875.1. NCBI lineage: Bacteria > Pseudomonadati > Pseudomonadota > Alphaproteobacteria > Hyphomicrobiales > Methylobacteriaceae > Microvirga > Microvirga yunnanensis. The sequence goes on along the minus strand of NZ_JAMXFI010000035.1, from coordinate 49,978 downwards.
ACGAGGCGCTTCCCTTGCCCGGCCTCGTTGATCTCGAACACTCACGTTTCTCGCCAGGACCAAGTCAGGCCTACTCTCTCAGCTCTATCCTAGAAGCAGGACCATCCCAGATCCTCTGCAGTTGCATCGCAGATCCGGGATGCGAGCACGGCAGCGTCTACGGCTCGGATTGGCGCCTCAGCGACAATTGGACACCAGCCGCAGGACAGATTAATGGAGGCGCCGCATGCCCCAGTCAGCAGCGCATTGCTTTGAAACCCCGTCCTTGCGCCCTGTCTTGATGAAGCGACCTGTCGTCAAAGGCTGCGGACTATCGATCTCTTGCTGACGGCCGCTGCTGCATCGGCGGCAATTGCTGCTGTTGTTCTCTGTGCTCAGCTGCCCTAGAAGCGTGCATCAGTGATTGAGCCAAGTCTCTGAAGGTGACACAGCTTTCTGCCTGGACGCCGGATAACCACTCATCCAGAACTTGACACCTGAAGGTAACCGGAGCCTCTGCAATGGTCGATGTTGTCACCCCATCTCGGCGAACCAAGAGCGATGCCAGGCTGCGCACCCTCGTGCTGATCTCGGCGGCCCATTGGGTCAGTCACTTTCATATGCTTGTGTTGCCGATGCTGTTTCCGTTTCTCAAGACGGCTCTCAACATCGACTATATTGATCTGGGCTTTGCGCTGACAGTGTTCGCAGTTGTCTCAGCGCTCACCCAGGCGCCAGTGGGCTATCTGGTTGATCACTTTGGCGCGCGCAGGATTCTTCTGCTAGGGCTTTGCCTTGGCGGGGCCTCGCTGGCCCTCATCGGAATACATCTGAGCTACCCAATCCTGATCACAAGTGCGATTCTGCTCGGACTCGCCAATAGCGTCTACCACCCCGCGGACTACGCAATTCTCGACGCCCATATGGATGGGGCACGGATGGGCCGCGCCTTTTCGATCCACACCTTTGCTGGCTATCTCGGCGGTGCGATGGCACCCATGATTGTTGCGGCGCTGATGACATCGCTCGGCGGCGTCACCGCACTGGTAGTATGCGGTGTGGTCGGACCGCTCGTGGCGGTTTTGCTGCTGGTATTCGGTGTTCCGGAGGCAGGGGCAAATCGCCGGAAGGCTGGAAGTGGCCACACATTGCAGCAGTCCATCATCACGCCGGTGCTCATCATGCTGACCATCTTCTTCATGCTGCTCGGCCTTTCCACCTCCGGCATCAGCAGTTTCGGCGTCGTGGCGCTGATGAATGGCTTTAGCGCCTCATTCTCGACGGCCAATGTCGCACTGACGGCCTATCTTGCGGCAAGCGCGATAGGCGTACTCGCCGGCGGGTTCTTGGCCGATCGCACGGATCGACACTCCCACGTCGCTGTGTTTTGCTTTGCCATCAATGCTGCAGTCTTACTGTTGATTGCATTGGTAGCGCTGCCGTCTACGCTGCTCACGACGACCATGGCCATCGCGGGCTTTCTTGGCGGGATGATCGCGCCATCGCGCGACATGCTTGTCCGTAAGGCCGCGCCAGAGGGCGGGGCAGGGCGCGCCTTCGGCATTGTCTCGACTGGGTTCAATTTCAGCGGCATCTTGAGCCCACTGCTGTTCGGCTGGCTTATGGACCAAGGCCTGCCGCGCTGGGTGTTCATCATCTCCGCACTTTTCATGGCACTCACGGTCGTGCTCACGCTCTTCACCGAGCGTAAAAGAGAGCCGGATGACGCCCGCGTGGGGGCCGCATGATGCGGGCCATTGAGTAATGGCTACCGGCAAAAGCCAGTCAGAGCGGCGTCATGAGGTTGTCATCGAGCCGTTTTAGGTAAGCCCGGTGGCCTGTTGGCCTGAGGGACAAGGACCGGCACCGATGCGCTGACATCCTGGTCGCCTCAACCAGCGCGACAATTGCGGCCGGTGGTCCAGGAACCTTTCTGGCTCCCGCTCGGGCAAGAGCGTAGCGCCATCCTCCGACACGCTGGGATAATCATCGAACGAGATTGTCGTCGCCTCACGGCGGGGCCTTTTTGACTTCTGCTGACGTGGGCAGGAAAGCCCATGCTTCTGACGATCTCACTTGCCCCAGATACCTCACAAGAGTGATACAAAATCCCTTCTGCCTGGGGTAAGGCATGTTCCAGATGCTGTGCACCAAGATTCTAATGACGGTGCCAGCTTCGGGGATCCTCATGTCATCCATTCAGTTCCTGGCTCCAGCCAGAGCACCCGCGCGGGAATGCACTTACAACCTGTTCCGCAACCGGCGGCGGCCGGATCTCGTCTGTGCCGTGCCGGAGGATCGTCCGGTGCCCGGATTTCTTGTTCCGGACGAGTGGAGATTTGAGCGGGCGCTGCGGCCGTTGGACATGAGCCCTGCGGGTTTCGAGAACCGCGCCGCCCAGGCCGGGGTGCGGTTCAACGGGTTCTACCTGTTCCAGATCACAGACGCGCGCGGAACTGGCAGCGTAGTCCAAAGGTCCTGCGTCTGCTCAAGCAACCGAACTCGACCAGCCAGGGGAGGCTGCATGGATGTGACAATCTGCAAGTTCGCCAGATCAGCTCCCCAACAACGCTACTGGCACATCCGCGATATGGGTTAATTGCTCAAGGAGTGCTCTGAAGAAGTCGTGGCGCAAAAGTTGTCTGAGAACTGATTAACCTCTTGCAAACTTCAAGTGCCGCATCTTATGTGCCATGAATATCGCCCTTCTTCGCACAATATCCTCGGTCACGATCTTTCCCATCTTATAGTCAGCATATGAAATGAAGCGGAACACCAAGCCCTTTTCTGTCGAGATCAAGAAACCCCGCGTTCAGAGTCAGCATCCTCACCTTCCGCCCAAGCGCCTGTTTGAGCTGACATCGGTTGAGCCAGCCGAACTCGTCCAGAAGGAAGACGCTCAAGCGATGAAAGAGTCAGCTCCTGCTCCTCGCATTCTACCGAGCATCGTCGAGCCTGCTTGGAACAGCCCGGAGCCTGTCGGCCGCCAGCGTTCTTTACAGGACGACAATCAGGAGCAGATGGAACTCGATTGGCCTGCAGCCTCATCAGAGGCCCCAGTAGAGTCACCCTTGGCTGTGCTGGTAATCGTGGGAGCGGTGTCACAGGCTGACACATCTGCCGCTCGCGAGGATAAGGCGCCCATCCACGAGCTTCAGGCAGCGCCGGGTAAACGTTCCAAGAAGGAGCGGAAGCCTCGGCAGAAGAAGCCCGGAGCCGTTGAACGGGCGATGCAGTCTGAATCAACATCACAACCGGAGCGGGTGCCAGAACCAGTGGCGCTTGAGATTTCGATACCGCCTTCAGCGGCAGCGCTTCAGCGCAGGCGGACGAAGCGACTGGCCAAAGCCGCGCAACTTCCGCGCTCTGAGCGTTGGAAGCGGCGCCTCCATCCAGCGTCTCGATAAGGTGAGCAGAAGCAGGGGTGATGGTTGGCCAGGAATGCTCCTGACGGGACGAGCCCTCAGCGCATCGAAGTTCGAGACACTCTGCGCTCGACCACGACTGGTGTCCGGCGCGTCGTGGATTGCACTTGGACGGACAGGCGGCGAGAGATCTGGGTCTTGGCGGATCTGATTGTCAGAAGTGCGGCTTTGACCTCCGCCTCGGGCAACCACCCCATCAGGCTCGCGGCAACAGCGGCGTGGTCATCATTGACATCGGTCAGGCCCTGCGCGGCGAAGATTGCCTCTTCCAGAGTAGGAGGGTCGAAGTGGATCGACGTCCGGATGCTTGTCGGCTTCTTGGGTGCTGGCATCAATAGGGCTTCCAACAGACTAATTCAGAGCATTGCATAATGCGACGCATTCAAGCTCAAACGACGAACGCCCGCCGGAGAGGCGGGCGATTGCTTGACCCTACGCCGTACGGCGGCTTACGCGAAGGGGCCTTCGCGAGCGACGCGGGCGATATCGAAACGGACAATGCCCAGATCGGCAAGTTCACGATCCAACAGTTCCGACAGTTCCCGCACGGTCTGGCGATAGAGATTCTAGGCGCGGATCTTGGATAGGATGTAAGTAACGAACATGGAGTTCCCCCAGCAGGTGGCTGGTCACCACGACCAGCGAACATCGCTCTTGTTGCAATGCGGCATGTAGGGATGCACGGGTGCTTTGAGGAGCGGAAATTCCTGGGGGCTGTTATGCCTTAGTAGCATCTTAATCGACCTAACAATGGGGACATCTGCGACAGAATCAGGGCAACCTCGGCTTTGATTCACATACGGCCAAGGTGAAGAGATACCAACTGAGCAAGCCCTTCGATATTGCAGCCTGCGTTCTCAATAACGAACAAATTGTTTGACAAACAACCCGGTCCATTTTAGCTAGCTCGGGCCTGTCTCCGACGAGCCATGAGCAGAGTGTTAATCCGCGTTCGCGCGCAACAGGCAGCGCTTCTCGCCGGATGCGGGATTGAGCCGCTAGCCATACAGGAGGCTAAGTATGCCCACGATTGGCCCTTCCCGCCGCGTTGTTGTCGCGGCTTCGTTCTTAGTCGCCTCCGTGTTCGGCCTCTCCAGTTCCTCGCAGGCAAATGACGAGCCCATCCGCATCGGAATCCTAGCACCATTCACTGGCACCGGAGGTCCCTACGGTAAGGAGATCGAGGAGGCGGCTCGCGCTGCCGCCGTGGTCATCAACGATGCGGGTGGGGTTCTGGGCCGGAAGCTCGAACTCGTGGCCGCGGATGACGAGTCGGTTCCGACCTCCGGTGTGGCAGCGGCCCGCAAGCTCATCGATGTAGACAAAGTGGTCGCCATCTCGGGCGTGTGGAGCAGCGCGGTTGTTCTGGCCGTTAAACCAATTGCGGTTGAGAAGGGTGTGGCGCTCACGACAGTCGGATCCGCCGACGAAATCACCCAAGGCGACAACAAGGGGCTTGTGTGGCGCTTCCAGACAAATGGCAAGGACTGGGGAGCGGCCTTTGCCAAGGCTATGGCGAAGGATGGCATCAAGACAGCTTCCATCATGGTGCTGCAGACCCCCTTCACCCTCAGCACGATCGAGCCGTTCCGCAAGGCCTTTTCCGAGGCTGGTGGCACGGTGCTCGATCAGGTGGCTTTCAACCCCAATCAACCCTCCTACCGCGTCGAGGTGGAGCGGATCTTCTCCAAGGAGCCTGATGCCGTCTTCGTGGCAGCCTATGTGAATGAGCTCAGCGCCATTGCGAAAGAGACATTCCGCAGCGGCTATGACAGCACCGTCTATGCCTACAGCAACGCAGCCGACAGCAACGGAAAATTCGTCGAGAACGTGGGCAAGGAGGTCGCTGAGGGCATCGTCCACACCCAGCACGTGCCGATAGCGAAATCCGCCGCCTATAGCCGCTATCTCAAGCAGGTCAACAAACCTGAGGGCACCGTCGCAACCTATGGGGGGCAGGTGTTCGACCAGATCGTGATGCTGGCGCTGGCCATGGAAAAGGCGAAGAGTACCAATGCTCTCGATTTTGGACGTGAGTTTCCCGGACTCGTGAATGCGGATGCTCCCTCCATTGGGGAGCCGGCCGAGGCACTGAAGGCCATTCGCGAAGGCAAGGCCTTCCGCTATTCAGGTGCGGCCTCCGATTTCCGCTTCGCACCCAACGGCGATCAAACTAACCTGACATACGGCCACTTCCGGATTGAGAATGGGGTGAGTAAGCTCGTCGGCGAGATCCGGTAGCCCATGCTCGAAGCACGGAACGTCCGGGTCGTCTTCGGGGGCTTCCAGGCGTTGGATGGCGCTTCGGTACGACTGCCAGCGGGATTCGTGACCGGGATCATCGGTCCGAATGGGGCCGGTAAGTCGACACTGTTCGGTGTTTTGGCTGGAGCAGTGGAGACCGCCTCGGGCGAGGTGCTGCTCGAGGGGCGGTCTGTGGCCCGACACGGTCCCGCGTGGCGGGCGCGACACGGGTTGACCCGTACCTTCCAGCTCTCGAGGGAACTGGCGGCTCTCAGTGTGCTGGAGAACGTGCTGCTGGCGCGCCCCAAGGCTCCAGGCGAGGGGGTGTTCAGCGCTCTGTTCTCCCGCTCGGCCATGCGGGCCGCTGAGGAAGTTGCGATCGAGAAGGCCCGCAACCTGCTGGCGCGTGTGGACCTTTGGCGCCTTGCCAATGCGCCCGCCGGAGCGCTCTCGGGCGGGCAGAAGAAGCTGCTTGAGCTCTGCCGGGCGCTGATGCTCGACCCACGCATTGTGCTGCTGGACGAGCCCAGCGCGGGCGTTAACCCGACCCGCATCAGCGAGATCACCGAATTCATCCGCACCCTGCAGCAGGAGGGCATGAGCTTCGGCATGGTGGAGCACAACATGGATATGATCCGCTCCCTCTGCGATCACGTCTACGTGCTGGCCGAGGGGAGGGTGCTCACGGAGGGTCGTTTCGACGACGTGGTCAACAATCCGCAAGTGGCTTCTGCCTATTTGGGAAGCCAGCCATGAGCCAGGACGCAACAGGACTCGTATTGCGCGAAGTTCATGCCGGCTATGGTGGTCAGCCAATCTTGCACGGAGTTAGCATGACCCTTCGCAAGGGCGAGCGGAAGGTGGTCATCGGGCCGAACGGATCCGGCAAGTCGACCTTGATGAAAACCGCTGTCGGACTGTTGCGGCCTCTGTCCGGCCAAATCCTGCTGAACGGCCAGGACGTCACAGCCCTCGGAGCGTCGGAGCGAGCGCGACGAGGCCTGACCTATGTGCCACAGGAAGCCAATGTCTTCCGCAACATGTCGGTGCTCGAGAACCTGCGCATCGGTCATGAGTTTATTGCGCCACGCGGAGGTCCCGTCTTCGACAGCCGGTTGGAAGAGGTGCTTAGGTTGTTCCCAGAGATTCGCCCGAAGCTCGGTACCGCGGCGGGGCACCTCAGCGGCGGGCAGCGGCAGATGGTGGCGATGGCGGCCGCACTGATGCCGGATCCGACGGTACTGGCGCTTGATGAACCATCCGCTGGTCTTTCCCCGCGCAATGCGGAACTGCTGTTTGAAATCATCCACCGCATCGCCGATTCAGGCGTCACTCTGCTGTTGATCGAACAGAACACCCGCTTGGGACTGGGCGTTGCCGACAACGGTGTCGTGCTGGTGGCCGGGCAATTGCGTCTGGCGGCAGGCGCAGCGGACATCCTGGCCGATGAGAACATCCGCCGGCTCTATCTGGGAGGAGTTTGATGTTACAACTTCTTCTCAACGGCGTGGTCACCGGCCTGCTGCTGTCGCTGCCGGCGCTCGCCCTCTCCCTGTCCTTCAGTGTGCTGCGTTTCGCCAACTATGCGATCGGCTCTTATCTTACCTGTGGCGCGTACCTTGTTTATTTGTTCAATGTCCTGTTCGGATGGCCTTTGTGGATCGCGGCCAGCATTGGTGCACTTGGGCTTGCCACGCTCACTGTGGCTATCGACTACCTGGCGTACCGCCCGCTTCGCAACCGTTCGGGCGTGACGCTCCTGGTCGCCTCCATGGGGGTGGCAATCGCGCTTGAGAACCTTGTTCGCCTCTTTGCCGGCAATTCTCCACGTAGCTTCGACATTGCGGTCGCGCGGCCGCTGCGGTTCGGCGGCCTTCGCCTTAACTACGAACAACTCACAATCCTCATCACGGTACTGACAGCGTTGGCGCTGGTGTGGATCATCTTCCGCTTAACTCGCCTCGGACGGGCCATGCGGGCTGTCGCCGACAACCCTGATCTGGCAGCCGTACGTGGCATCAGTCGAGGGCAAGTGGTGGCCAGCGTCTGGATCATCTCGGGTGTGCTCACTGCGATTGCCGGCGTGCTGGTCGGACTCGATGCCAACATTGAGCCGCAGATGGGGTGGAATTACCTGTTACCTGTCTTCACTGCTGCCATTCTCGGCGGCATCGCGAGCCCTATGGCGGCCGTGGCTGGTGCGTTGACGATCGGCATTGCCGAAGAGTTGGCGACCCTTGTCATGGCGCCACACTATCGCATGATCGTCGCCTTTCTGATCATGGCCACGTTGCTACTGGTACGGCCCTGGGGGCTGTTCGGAACGCGTTGGGTCACAAGATGACAGCCTATCTCATTGCCACTCTCACGCTTGTGGCCATTACGGCTCTCACTGGGCTAGCCCTCAACCTGCAATGGGGGATGGGCGGGCTGGTCAACTTCGGTCTGTTCGGCTTTTATATGCTGGGTGCGTATATATGCGGCTTGCTCACCGTGCAGGGTGTGCCGCCGCTTGTCTCGCTTGTAGGCGCTATGGTCGGTGTGGCGCTCCTCAGCGCGCTCGTCAGTCTGATCTCCGTGCGGCTGTCTGAGGATTACCTGGCAATCGTCACGCTCGGCTTCGCAGAATGTCTGCGCCTCTTCATAAGTTACGAGGAATGGCTCACCAGGGGTACGCTCGGCGTCGCCGGCATTGAGCGTCCCTTTCAGGGACTGGTGCCGGCACACCTGGTGGATAGGGCCTTCCTGGCCTTCACGCTTATAGCCGTGGCTCTCGTCTATGGTGCACTGCAGGCTCTGGCCTTTTCGCCGTTCGGCCGCTTGGTGCGAGCCACTCGAGAGGATCCCGCTGTGGTGGAGGCCTTGGGGAAGTCCGTCCTGACAGTACGCTTCAAGGTGTTCGCAGTGGGCGGGGCCATTCTCGGCCTTGCAGGAAGTCTGCACGCTTTCTACTACACGTATATCGATCCCACGCAGTTTAGCCCCATCATTACGGCCTATGCGTTCATGGCGGTTGTGATTGGCGGGCGCGGCAGCAATCGCGGCGTCCTGATCAGCGCGTTCACGCTCATTCTGGTGCTGGAGGGCAGCCGGTTCCTCGTGGATTGGGTGCCTCATCTCGGTAGCAGCGAACTTGCAGCAGTTCGTCTGATCCTCGTGGGAGGAGGGCTGGTCCTTCTGCTCATCATCAAGCCGAACGGTTTCGGGAAAGAACCCCGCTCTGCGGAAGCAGAAATCCGTTCCTCCACATCAACTTGACATTCTGGAGACTCCTTATGGCACGCGCACCCGTCAAAACCCGAGAGGATCTGCCTGAGCACCTGCGTGAACTCTGGGACCGCATGGTGACTTATGGTCCCTTCGAAAATCAGGCTGGCGTCATGGCCAACCGACTGCCGATTTTTGAGCACACCTGGCGACTGCTCACGCAGCTTTCGACGGAGGCTGTGCTCCCGAAGCGCTATCTGGAGTTAGCCATTGTAGCGGTCTCCTTGGTGAACCAGTGCGACTTCTGTGTGGCGCAGCATGGCCCCAAGCTTGAAGTGGAGGGGATCTCGCGCGACGGCGCACAGGCACTCCTTGATTGGCAGAGTCACCCCGAGTTGACCGATGTCGACAAACTCGTGGTGGAATACTCCATCGCAGTCACCAGCAATTGGCACCGCATCCGTGACGCAATGTTCGAACGGCTACGGACGCATTTCAGCGAGGCTCAGATTGTGGAACTCACTTGGCGTATCGCCTTGTGTGGTGCCTTCAACCGCTTCAACGATGTGCTACAGGTTGAGGTTGTGGAGGAACCTAGTTTGTCCGGTTCTGTCCCGTCAGTCGCATCCAATTAGGAAGCCAGTCTGTCAGTTGGCGGACCATCATGGCGCTTCTTTGAACCACCTGGGATTGGCCTGCCATCTGCCAGAAATGCTGACGAGAATGCATCGGCGCGTATGCATGCTGCCAACTTGGAGGGCAATCTGAGGCCCATTCAGTTGCGCATTTAAGTTCCATAATGTTTGTTACTGGTCTTGGACCTTGTTGCCGCAAAGTTAGAATGTCCTGATCCCGCAAACTAGGAATGTCACACTCCCCGCTTTGGGATGATGCGGTAGAATGCCGATTGGACTGATTGCGATGTGCCCTGCTTCACACCTGCTGGCTGACCAGCCACACTGGTGACAGAACTCTGTTCAAGCCATAGTCGCCAGTGCGTCTTTTGTCACTTCATATCGATACCGCTCACCCGTGAGCATCCTGCAGACCTCATCCACAGCCGTTGCGCCCTGGCGCAGATAGGTCTCGTGACTATGCCCGGCCGCGTGCGGCGCCAGGATGGCATTTGGAAGCGTGCGCAATGGACTATCGTGCGGCAGAGGCTCCTTCTCATAGACATCGAGCACCGCTGTGAACCGATTCTTGCGCAACTCTGCGATAAGGGCCTGTTCGTCTACAATGGCGCCGCGTGCCGTGTTGATGAACAGGGCACCGTCCTTGATCAAGGCAAGCTGATCCGTCCCGATCAGGTGCCGTGTTTCGGGTAGCGAGGGTACGTGCAGAGAGACGATGTCGCTCCGTCGCAAGAGGTCATCAAGGTCACACAGTTCCACATCCATCTCACGAGCTTGGGACTCCGTGAGATAAGGGTCATAGACGAGAACCCGAGCGTTGAACGCGCGGAACAGGCGCATCATCATGCGCCCGATATAGCCTGCGCCGAGCAGGCCCACCGTCTGCTCGCCGAGGAGCCGTCCGAGCAGGCGGGAGCGAAGGTCGAACCAGGGCTCGTTGCTGCGCATTCCGGCCGCGAGTTCCGCGGGATGGCGCAGGAAGGCAAGGACTTGCGCCATCACAAACTCGGACACCGCTTCGCCGATATGGATTGCGGCGTGCGTGACCTGGAGTCGTCCCTCCTCGATGGCCGTGAAGGGAATAAGGTGCCGAACGCTGCCGGCCGCATGGGCGACCAGTTTCAACGATGCCGCATGCGCCAGAAGGCCTTCGTCGAGGGGCGGAGTTCCCCAACCGGTTATCGCCGCCACGGCACCATGGACCAAGCCGGTCAGGTTCTCGGCGGTGAGCTCGCCCTCTCGAGGTGCGCGAACATTCGCAACTTCCGCCAGCCGCTTCTCGGCGGATGCGGGGATAAGCTTTGCCCGCATGTCAGGCGTCAGCAGGATCACAACCGTTGGCTTGCTTGTTGGCGACTCGCTCACGCTGTTCATGTGTCACTCTCCCTGTCCCTGGCTGACCGTCCTGCCAGCGGCAATTGAACGGTTCTCGCTAGATATTATCGGGGCTGCTCGTCGGGTCCCGGCCTGCGCCGGTCGTCCAGTCTGACCTCGGCGACCGCGTCTTCATTCTCTTCTCCGGCTAGAAACCTGTGCCGCCGTTGATCTGGACGACCTCTCCTGTCACGTATCCGGCCTGCTCCGAGGCCAGATAGAGCACCGTGCCGGCCACGTCTTCCGGTGTTCCCTCACGCCGCAGCGGCGTCCTGGCGACAGACTCGGCGCGGCCTTGCGGCGTGCTGAACGTGTCGTGGAACCGCGTGCCGATGAGCCCCGGCGCGACCCCGTTGACGCGAATACCGAGAGGGCCAACTTCCTTGGCCAGCGACCGCACCAGCGTGGCGACTGCGCCCTTGGTGGCAGCGTAATGCGAAGCCCCATGGCCGCCGCCGTCGAAGCCGGCGAGAGACGACATCAGGACGATCGAGCCGGATTGCCGAGGTTCCATGGAGCGGAGAGCGGCCTGCACCACCAGGAATGTGCTCAGAATGTTCAGGTTGATGGCTTCCTGCCAGAGTTCCAGCGTCGAGTCGACGCACCGGCTCCTTTTCAACAGCCCACCCGTATTGGCGAACAGAATATCGATGGGTCCAAGGTCGTGTTCCGTGCGCTGGACGACCTCGGAAACTTCGTCAGGCTTTGTCATATCCGCCTTTAAGGCCAGAACCTGCTTACCTTGCGATTTGTACGCCGCCTCGATCGCTCCCGCCTCCTCGGCGCTGGTCATGTACGTGAATGCCACCTTGGCTCCAGCATCCGCGAACGCGCGGGTGGTTGCGCCGCCGATCCCCGATGCGCCCCCGGTGACGAGGACGACCTTTCCTGTGAAATCCATCGCTTTCTGGTCCTTTTGCAGTGAGAGGCAAAGAGCATTTCGCCTAGCGTCGGCTGGGCTGGATCACGAGTTCCGAAACATGAGCCCGCCGGGGCAGTCGCATGACGAACAGGCAGGCCTCGGCGACGTCTTCGGGCTGCAGCGCCGCGCTCCGGACCTCGGTGCTCACGGGAGACGGCCGGCGATCGAGCAGCGGCGTATCGGTCATGCCGGGCAGGATCGCCGTCGTGCGCAGGCCGTTCGCCCATTCCTCCTCCATGATGGCATGGTTCAGGGCGAGGACGCCGGCTTTCGAAGCCTGGTAGGCAGCGCCCGAGCGATCCGGCTTTCGCGCCGCGACCGACGAGATGTTGATGATCAACCCGTCTCCCCGCAGGCGCATCGGAGGCACGAAACATCGGCACAGATTGAACGCAGCCGTCAGGTTGGCCTGAATCATCGCTGCCCAAGAGTCCGGTGTCAGTTGATCGAATGTCCGCTCCATGAGATTCGTGCCGACTGAATTGATCAGCACGTCGACCGCTGTCAGATCGATGCCTTTAAGGGCGTCGGCTAGAACGTCCGCGTCGGAGGCATCGGCGACGACAGACGAGACCCGCGCTTGCCGGCCTGCGGATCGAGCGGACGTAAGCGTCTCGTCAAGCCGGTCGGTGTTGCGTCCGAGCAGAATGAGATTGACCCCGGCTGCGGCTGCCGCCAGGGCCGTCGCGCGTCCCATACCGCTGCTTGCGCCGGCGATGAGAACCGTCTGCCCGGTGATGTCTCGAACCATCCATCCGTTCCTCATTTTATGCGGGTTGTAAGATCCGTGCAGCGGTCGACGATGCCCGCACGATCAGTTGCGGCGTGACGTCGATAAAGGCGGGCTCATCCGCCTGAACCGAGCCTTCCACGTGCGCGACGAGCATACGGACGAGCATCTCGGTCATGGCCGGGACCGGCTGACGGATTGTCGTCAGAGCGGGTTGAGCGATCTCGGCGAGAACGATGTCATCGAAGCCGACGATCGAGATATTCTCCGGGACGCGAAAACCGAGATCGCGCGCGCCTGCATAGGCCCCGAGCGCGTACATGTCGTTGATAGCCACGATTCCGGTCGGCGGATCGTCGCGGCTCAGCAACTCGCGCACGCCCATCCGCCCGAGCTCCGCTCCCTCCAGATCGCCGAAGCCGGCAACGCCGCCGCCCTGCCAGATCATGTCGTCGCGCAGCGACAGTCCCGCACGGGCCATCGCCATCCTCACACCATTGATCCGCCCGATGCGGCTGTTGGTCCTGATCGGACCGGACACCGTCGCGATGCGCTTGTGTCCAAGCCCGATCAGATGCTGGGCCGCTAGGGCGCCACCGAGTTCATGATCAACGCTCACGCCGCAGGTGATGACATCTCTGGTCTCGTTTACGCGCTGATCAAAGGCAGCGACCTTGAGGCCGCGCGCTGTCAGGTCACACAGGTAATCGAACGACAGGGGCGACGATCCAAGGATGATGCCAGTGATGCCTGAGCCGAGCATCGCTTCGGCGTACCGCGTCTCCACATCTGGATCCCGCTCGGCATTGCAGATCATGAGCCTATAGCCACGCTGCCGGGCGGCGCGCTCGACGTGGTGCGCGACCAGACCCCAGAACGGGTTCGCCACAGATGGGATGATCAAGCCGATGCTGCAGTTCTGGCCGGACTTCAGCTGCCGAGCGGCGATGTTCGGCGTATACTTGAGCTGTTCGATCACTTCGAGGACGCGGCGCTTGGTTTCAGGGCGCATCTTGTCGTGCCGGCCGTTGATCACATTGGAGACCGTGCTCGCCGAAACCCCAGCTCTTTTTGCGACCTCGTGAATGCCAGCCATCGATTTGTCCATTCGTCCGTTGCGGACCCCATCATAGACGAGTGCACTGCAACGATTTACCGATAGGCTAGGTTAGTTCCATTGTCAAAGGATGGATCACGATACAAAGTAGCAGCAACATGCAATTGTTGGGCGCTGCAGTGAGCATTTTTGCAGTTGACGCATCGGCAGCTTCTTGTGTTACGTTTCACTAACGAAGCCCGCAGATGGCTCGCTCACAGGGAGGAAGAGATGTCGATACGGATGAATCGGCGAGAGGTACTCCGCCACAGCGCCGCTTTGCTAGGCAGCGCATCATTGTCCAGCTTGCCGCTGACTAAAGCGTTCTCACAATCAAAGGTGCGTGTGCGCTTCGCCGGGTACGTCGAGTCACAGGAGCAGCTGACGCAAACCCTAGCAGTCCTTAAACTGTATTCGGAACAGAATCCTAGTGTCGAGATCGTTCCGGAGTTCACCAACTTCGGCGCCTTCACGGACAAGATCGCGACTGAGACCGCCGGCGGCAATGCCCCGGACATGTTCAGTGTCAACGTCGATCTGCTAGCCGAATATGCCCGGCGGGGCGTCACGACGCCTCTCGACGCCTACGTACCGAATCCGATCAATCTGGCCGATTATCTGCAAAGTGCCGTCAACGCCGCCAAGTTCGACGGCAAGCAATACGCGATCCCCAATGATGCGATCGGGCCCACCATCATCACGAATGCCACGTCATTCGAGAAGGCCGGCATCAAAGTCCCGGATCAGATGTGGACCTGGGAGGACCTGGCCGAAACCTCCGCGGCTCTCAGCAAAGCTCTGGGGCCACGGTTCTGGGGCGTCGAGGACGCTGGCGGCAATTATATTCCGTGCGACATTTTCCTGCGCGGCCGCGGCAAGTCGATGTTCACGCCAGATCACAAGCTCGGATTCGCCCTTGAGGATATGGAAGCCTGGTATGCATACTGGAAGATGATGCGCGATACGAAGGCCACGCCGCCCGGTGACGTTCAGGCCCTTGCCGGCAACGACGATCCGAGCACGGCCGGGATCGTCGCAGGACGAGCCGCGATGAACATCACGCTGACGGACAGCTTCGTCGGCTTCCAGGCCCTGTCACAGGACAATTTCGTTCTCCACATGATGCCGAACGGCTTCAGAGGCGGGGAGATGAAGCAGCGTCATTACTGCTATGCCGGCAACTCGACCACGTTGTCGGCAAAATCCCCGAACCAGAAGCAGGTCATCGACATCATCCGCTTCATGCACTTCGATCCGGAGGGTGCCAAGACCTATTACACCAACAGCGGCATGATCCCTTGCTCTAAAGCCGGTCGCGACGCACTGGCTGCTTCAGGAAGCGATGCGGATCGCAAGATCATTTCCTATCTCGATCTGTTGCAGAAGGATCCGGCGCCGCCCCGGTACCCGGGCGTTCCGGGAATGACGGGCATGCTGACGCGCGCCAATGAAGGCGTCGCCTTCGGCAAGATGACACCCAAAGAGGCCGCTCAGCAGTTCATCAACGAAGTCAGCGTCCGGCTCAAGAAGTAGGCCCTGCAGTACAGTTTTCGATGCAAGGGGGCGCGGCGTGGACATGCCCGATTCCGCGCCCGTGGTCTCAGCGGAAGATACGTCATGAGCACGACCCTATCCGAGACAGCTTCGCTTGATTCTGCCACGGCGCCCGAAGCGCGCCCGCGCCGGCACAAGGCTGTAGGGATCAATGCGCGTCAGAACGGCGCCGCCTTTCTGTTCCTGGCGCCCTGGCTCATCGGCCTATTGTTTCTGACGCTCGGCCCGATCCTGGCATCGTTCTATCTGTCGCTGACCCGCTACGATATGTTCACGCCGCCGCAATGGCTGGGCTTGGACAACTACGTGAAGATGTTCGCCGAGGATGGGCGATATTATCAGTCCTTGCGCGTCACGTTCACCTATGTGTTCCTTTCAGTGCCGTTGAAACTGGCCTTTGCCCTCGGGATCGCGATGCTGCTTAACCGCGGCCTGAAGGGCCTGGGCTTCTATCGATCGGTTTACTATCTTCCCTCGCTGCTCGGCGGCAGTGTGGCCGTGGCCATCATGTGGCGGCAGGTCTTCGCCTATGACGGCATCATCAACCAGATTCTTCTGAAGTTCGGAATCGACGGGCCGAGCTGGATCACGAGCACGGACTACGCGCTCTATACCCTAGTGGCTCTCGCCGTCTGGCAGTTCGGGTCACCTATGGTCATCTTCCTGGCCGGCCTGAAGCAGATTCCGCAGGATATCTACGATGCGGCGGAAGTCGACGGCGCCGGTCCGGTGCGCAAATTCTTCAGTGTCACGCTGCCGCTTTTGACCCCGATCATCTTCTTCAACTTTGTGATGCAGATCATCGGAGCATTCCAGGCGTTTACGCCCGCCTATATCATCAGCGGTGGCAAAGGAGGGCCCGCCGACGCGACGCTCTTCTACACGCTCTACCTCTACGAACAGGCGTTCACGAACTTCCAGATGGGCTATGCTTCAGCCATGGCCTGGGTTCTCGTCGCTATCATTGGCTTGGCGACAACGCTTTCCTTCCAGTCCGCCCGCTACTGGGTCCATTATGGTGACGAGCGCTAAGGATGCTGCCATGACAACTCCTTCCGTACTGACTCGAGAGCCGAAAAAGCTAACGATCCGGTGGCGTAGTATCATCGTGCATGGTTTCCTCATCCTGGGCGCGCTGGTGATGATCTATCCACTGCTCTGGCTGGCAAGCAGTTCGCTAAAGCCGGCCAACCTCATCTTCTCTGATCTTAGCCTTTGGCCGACCAAGATCCGGTTGCAGAACTATGTCGATGGCTGGCGAGGCGCGGCCTTGCCATTCTCGTCCTTCTTCCTGAATTCCTTCATTGTCTCCGGCCTTGCAGTGGTCGGCAACGTTTTTGCCTGCAGCATGGTGGCCTATGCGTTCGCGAGGTTGAACTTCGTCTTCAAGAGAACGCTGTTCGCCTTGATGATGCTCACGATCATGCTGCCCCTGCACGCGACGCTGATCCCACAATACGCCCTGTTCTATAACCTGGGTTGGGTGAACACGTTCCTGCCACTCACCGTGCCGAAGTTCCTGGCTGTGGACTCCTTCTTTATCTTCCTGATGGTCCAGTTCATCCGCGGCATTCCGCGCGAACTCGATGAGGCGGCCGTCATCGATGGCGCCGGGCCGATTCGTATTTACTGGTCGGTGATTCTGCCGCTTTTGACGCCAGCTCTGGTAACCACAGCAGTGTTCTCCTTCATCTGGACCTATGAAGACTTTCTGTCGCCTCTGGTGTATCTCACCTCAATGGACCTTTACACGGTGCCGCAAGGGCTGAGCCTTCTCATGTCGTCGAAAGGTGCATCTTCATGGGGTCCGCTCCTGGCCATGTCGCTGCTGTCGCTGGTTCCCCTATTCGTTGTGTTCTTCGTCTTTCAGCGCCGGCTGATCGAAGGCATTGCAACGTCAGGCCTTAAAGGCTGAGAGCACGAGCGACGATCAAGCCAATCCGCTGCATTGTAGGGCCTATTCAATGGCGAAGCATCCGATCTCCGTCTTCACGAAACCTTGGACAGAATCCCTGCCGCCCCTTGCTGACAAGGTGGCGTCCCTGGGGCTGGATGGCATCGAGCTTCCGGTTCGGCCGGGCTATCAGGTGGCGCCTGAGAACGCTGCGGCGGGATTGGCGGATGCAACCCGCGTGCTGGGCGCGAGCGGGCTGAAGATCTTCAGTGTCGCCAGCACGGCGGACGAAGCGATCATCGCGGCCTGCGGCGACAGCGGCATACCGCTCATCCGCATCATGGCGCCTATCGATCTCAGTCTCGGCTATGTCCGATCGATCGAGAATTACCGCCGCCGGTTCGACGCACTGCTTCCGGCCTTGGACCGTCATGGGGTCGCGATCGGTGTCCAAAATCACTATGGCTGCTTCGTCGGAAGCGCTGTCGGACTGCTTCACCTGATCGAGAAGTACGACCCGCGCCACGTTTGCGCGGTGCTGGACATGGCCCATTGCGCCGTCGATGGCGAGCCGACCGCGATGGCCGTCGACATTGTCAAGGACAAGCTCCAGCACCAAGTCAACTTCAAGAGCGCCTACCACGCCCGGGTTAATGGACCCGAGGATGAGGCCGTCTACAAGGTCAAGTGGACGACGCATCAACACGGAGGGTACTCGTGGCAGGAGTTCGTCGATTGCCTGAAGAAAGCCGGGTTTGCCGGCACCCTGTGCCTACCCGCCGAGTACAGTGACCCTGCCGGCAAGCCGCAGCGCATGGGAGATGATGTCATCCCCTTCCTGAAAGAGGATTTAGCCCACCTCAGGTCGCTTGTCGCGGATTGGTGAATCCCCGGCTTCGTATTGGATCCCTACACGGGGTAGTTATAAAGGGCATAGCTAGGCGCTTTCAGTTGCGTCCAGTGCCACAACTTTGCACTCTTCCACGCTTTGACGTGGTGACTGTGAGTGGCAGGACCAGTCCAAACAGAACTATAACTTTTGATGCTGTGGATGGCTCCGAACCCAGAAACTTCGATGCTTCCGATCGTTGGATTTGCTAGGTTCCGTTCTAGGGCAGACCGGACGAGTACTCACCTGAAGCTGAGGGGTTAGAGCTCCGATATGTTCCGCTGGAGGTTATCGAGGAGAGAGCCCTTGACGCTTGCGCTGCTCTTCCGCCAAGCGCTTATTGTGCTGCCAGGAGTCGGGATGTCTCCAGGACAAGGCCCACGATTCTCTTCGGACTGGACCTTTAGCTGGCTGACCCGATGGCCTTTCGCAAGATCGTCTTGATGTGCTCTTTCACAGCGACTTCGCCCGCGCCGACGTCAGCCGCAGTCTCGCCCTTCTCCTTACCAGCCTTCAACAACCGAAGGATTTGAGCTTCTGGGTCGGTCAGAGACTGATTCTGCGAGTGGTTGAGATTGGCCGCGGATGGCAACTCCTCGGCACCTCAGCCGGGTTGGACATGCTTCCCTATCAGTCGACCTTTCCAGAGGTACTCCCCTGGCCTCGATCTTGCTGCCAGATGGGATCAGGTGCGGACCAGAGGCGCTCATCGCGTATGGCTTGCGCTAACGCTTTTGCCTGGATCGCAAGAAAGCGTTCGCCTTTCTCCGGTGTTGCCGGACGTGGGTCACCCCAAGTGCCAGTTATAGGAGCCCGCTCCGAAAACGAGTAGAACCTCAAGAAGCCATGAGGTGCTTCAACACGCTTGGGAGCCTGCTGCACGGCCTCGTCAAACTTGTCCGTACGCACGATGTCGCTGGCAATCGCCATCATCACTGAGGTTTCACCCTCACAGGCATGCCGTGGTGTTTCGGATTCGGCTATGGCTGCGATCTCATCGGACGCCAGCATCCATGGCGTGGTTGCAACGATCGGAATGGCGAAGGTCACCGCAAGCTCCCGTACGGCAACCGCCAGCGGGTCGATGTTGCCACCGTGGCCGTTGACGATGAGAAGACGCTTGAACCCAAGGGCCTTCAAGGAGCGCACGATACTGCGCAGGATACCGTGATATGCGTCGTAGTCGAGGCTGATCGTGCCGCCGAATGGAAGGTGATGTTCGCTCATGCCGAGCCAAAGGCCCGGTAGGACAGCCACTGGGATCTCGTCGGCTACCAGCTGCGCCGCTCTGATCGCAGCCGCGCTGGCGCTGGCCGTATCGGTGATCACAGGCAGATGGGGCCCATGCTGCTCAAGTGAGCCCACCGGAAGCACCGCCAATGCGTTCGCACGAGCCGCTAGTGCCCTCAGCTCGGGTGCGGTCATCCGAGCCCATTCTACCTCAATCGTCATAGCGTTCCTGCCCCTCGTTCTTGGTTACGGTCCGGGCCGTAGCGGTCCGGCGGGTTTGATGCGAAATGGTGGCTTCCCGAGATGCTGCCAGTTCCTGGGAGTTTAGAGACGCGTCGTGCGTGCCCTATTGCTTGAGGGACACCCCATAGAAGGGCTGCCCGCCAAAGAAGTGCATCTTATAGCCGGAGACCTCTTTGCGAACTGGCGTAAAGGCCTGGGCATTGGCGAAGAGAAGTGATGCCGCATCGTCATGGAAGATCTTCTGAACATCCAGGTAGAGCTTGGTGCGCTCCTCCTGGTTGCTGATGGAATTCGCCCGTGCCAGTTTGTCCGAGAACTCCTTGTTGCACCAGCGGCCTCGGTTGCCCCCAGTGTTGACCGCGTCACAGCTCCAGCTCAACGACAGGATTTGGCTCGGGTCCGGATAATCCCACGTGCTGCCACTCATGGCGACGTTGTGCTCACCCTGGCGCGTCCGCTTCAGGTACTCGCCCCACTCGTACGTCATGATCTCAGCTTGAACACCAACCTTGGCCCAGTCTGCCTGGATCAACTCAGCAGCTCGGCGCCCGTTCGGCATATACGCCCTGACCACTGGGATCGCCCACAAGGTTGTCTTGAACCCATTGGGAAATCCAGCCTCGGCGAGAAGCTTCTTGGCCTTCTCAGGATCATACTCGCGTTGTTTGAGTTCGTCACTGTGGCCCCACAGGGTCGGAGGAATGAGAGCAGCCGTCGGCGTCCCAGTACCTTGATACACAGTTTCGACGAGTGCCGGCAGGTTTATCGCATGGATCAGGGCCTCACGAACACGGCGATCGTCAAACGGCTTTTTCTGGTTGTTGAAGGCCAAGTAGCTCATGTCCGCAATCGTACCCGAGTGCACATTCAGATTGGGATCAGCCTTCATTGCGGCGAGATCGCCAGGATTAGGATAGCGTGCGATGTGGCATTCGCCCGCCTTCACCTTGGCGTAGCGGATGCTGGGATCGGGCGTGATCGCAAAGACGAGATCACTCACCTGAGCAGTCCGATCAGACAGACCCGCGGCCTCGCCCCAGTATTGTGGGAAGCGCTTGAAGCGGACAGTGGCGTCCTTCTGATAAGCAACGAAGCTGAACGGACCCGTTCCGATTGGGACCTGATTGACCTGATCTGGGGTACCGGCCTTTTGCATAGCGTCTGCGTATTCAGCCGAAAGAATGGACATGGGCTCGACGGAAAGCGCACCAAGCAGGGCAGCCTGAGGCTCCTTGAGCACAAACCGAATGGTGCGGTTATCAACCTTTTCGACGGACTTTAAAAAGGGGGCGACCAGACCTTCATAGTACTCGTAGCTCCCCCTTCCGACACCATGGAAGGGATGATTCTTATCGATCATCCGCTGGAACGTGAAGACGACATCATCGGCATTGAACGGGCGAGTTGGTGTAAACGCGCGGTTCGAATGCCAAGTCACGCCCTCGCGGAGTTTGAAGGTATACGTGAGGCCATCATCGGAGACGCTCCACGACTCGGCAAGACCCGGAATGATCTTGGAACCTCCACGCTCGACACCCACGAGCCTGTCATAGATTTGGGCCGCGACATCGAATGACGTGTTGGCGGTGGAGAACTGCGGATTGAGGAAATCCGGGCTAGCTTCAGTACAGACCACGAGGGTCTCAGCGGAGGCGACGCTCATCATGGCAAGGAGTGCGAAGCTGGCAGCTGACGTGCGGCAAAGCATTGTGTTCTCCTGAGTGACAGATCATCTTGGTAATCTTAGCCAGCCAAAATCAGACAGCAAGGTTACTAGGCCTTCACGAGCGTCCGGCGCCGCAAGAAAATCAGTTGAATGCCGCCTAGACATGTCCGATCCTGCGCCCGACCGTCGAAGTGGACAATCTGGAGCTGCTCTGTGACTTATTCATCGACTTTTGCCCAAGTGACACCAGAGGTTATGTAAGTGGCTGTCTCCGGATGTAGGCGCAAAGCTAAAATGTCTCATCGCGGTAACCCAAGAGTGTAACACTCTCGGGCTCTGAAAGCTGAGGAAGTTGTGGGATTTCGGCGATTAGAACCGAACTAAGACGCTGAACGATTGAAAAGGGCTCAATATATTCCTCACCTGTCATACGAAACACACTTGCATCAAGTTCCAGAGTCCTATCAGGCCATATGCCTCATAGCTGCCGCGGAGATCTCGAACTGAAGCGGTTCACCGCGTACGAAGCGCTCGACCTCGTCGACAATCAAATCCCCCTGCCGCCAATGGCTATCCTGTGTGTGACCCGCAGCATGGGGAGAGAGATACACGTTGGGAAGCTGTCGAAGTGGGCTCGACGCGGGAAGTGGTTCCTCATCGAAGACGTCAAGGATTGCGCGGATGCGCCCGCGCTTTAATTCAGCGACCAGAGCTTGTTCGTTGACGAGAGGCGATCGCGCCATGTTCACAAGGAGGGCTCCATCGCGGAGTCGGCTCAGCTCGGCCGTGCCGAGCATGCCCTTCGTTGCATCCAGCAGGGGCGCGTGAAGGCTAACCACGTCGCAACGCTCGATCAGTTCGCTGAGCGGAACTCGCTCTACCCCAAGCTCTCGCGCCGCCTCCTCCGAGATGGTCGGGTCGGCCAGCAAGACCGTTGCATGAAACGCGCGCAGGAGCCGGATCACCGCCCGGCCGACATAGCCGGCTCCGACAATCCCGACCGTCAACGCACCGAGCAGACGACCTGGATAGCGGTCGCGTAGCTCCCAGCCTTGTCCGGCCTTCATGCCAGTGTTGAAGGCATCACCGTGCCTAAGAGCCATGAGGATCTGCGCCAGCACAAATTCCGCCACGGAGTCGCTGATGGCTCCAGCAGCGTGGGTCACACGCAGGCCGCCGCTCAGAGCATATTCAGGTATCAGCCGGCGGATACTTCCGGCGAAATGGCCGACCAGCTTCACATTGGGAGCATCTGTAAGAAGATCAGCGAGCGGAGGAGTCCCCCAGCCGGTGAGCCAGATCGAAGATCCGCCAACTAGCTCGCGAAGGACCGACATCGAGAGACTTGTCTCCGCGATCGTGTGCACCCGGGCGACGTTGTTCAACCGTTGCTCGGCGGCTTCGCTTAGTACAAGGCGGCGGCTTTCGGGAGGAAGCAGGATCGCGACTGTCGGCCGTTCAACACTGGGCATCGCGTGCATGGTATTACCTTTTGAGATCCGTAGTCGTCATAGCGAGGTGTGAGTATCAGGATCATGTCGGCTTCCGGGTGTCGCCCAGAATGCGGCGCACGAAGCCCAGGTCAACGCCCGTCTGAGCAACCGCCTGAGCAAAGGGGATGCGGTACTGGCTGTGCAAAGACAGTATGCCGGAGAAGCGGGTTTGCGAAAGATGGGCCAAGATATCGGACCAGGGAACCATTCCATCCGACATCGGCAACCAATCGCTGTGCCATCTCCGCTGACCATTCTCGTCGTTCATGCCGGCAAACCAGCCGCCGTTCTTGACGCCGAGACAGCAGAGCCAGGGCTCAAGCGCGTCGAGTGTCAGGCGCCAGTCCTCCCGCCCCTCCTGGACCACCTGATTACCAGGATCGACGTAGGCTCCAACATAGCGTGGATCATGCGGCGTAAGAAGATGAAGAGCCTGTCCTGACGACGAATGAATCGTCCCACCATGCAGCTGAAGCGCAAGGCAAATGCTATGCCGCTCGGCAAGCCGCGCCAGCCCGGCAAGCTGATCCTGCGCCTCCTTAAGAATCGTCCGATACCCATGCGCCTGGTCGTAACGCCAGTAGCCAATGCGAAGGAGGCCTATGCCGGCCTCAGCGCAGTGCGCGATAATCCTCTCCGTGATCGGATCGCTGGGATCAACGGCGTCACATGTCGCCATTGGGACATTGAGCCCGCGCTGCTTGAACTGGGTGACAACTCCCTCGATGCTGTCGGCTGTCTGTGGCGTGACGTGCCAGCCTTCCCGGATTAGTAGATCAACTCCGTCGAACCCGATCTCGCTGAGCAATGCCGCCGTCTCGCTGCTGCCAAGCTCTCGAAACAGCTTCGTAAACATGATGACCTGCATGGTCGCTCCCTCACGCGGCGCGCACTATTCCCGGTTCGACATCCTCGGCGCAGCCGCTAACTGCTGACGACAGCTCGCTCGTACGGCCGAACAGATCCCGGGATCTGACACGGTAATAGCCCGGCACCGTGTTGAGGCGATGCACGAAAACGCTTGATAAAAGTCCAGCGGGATTGACGACTTCGTAAGGCCCCTCCTGGTCCGGACTCCACAGGACGTCGAAAAGTTCGATCGAACTACCCTGTCCCTCGCCTTGCCAAAACAGAACGGCATTGGTCGCATCGTTCAGTCCCGGGTAGTGGCGGACCGTGAGTTGTGTCGGCACTTTCGGCGCAGATGCAGACCGCTCGATGAGCGCCACGAGCGCGATTCCAGGCAAGGCGAGTTCCAACATCCGCTCGACCGGCCGATGGCTGCCGCCGACGCGGATCGTCTCGATGCTGAGTTCCGGTTCCTGGGCCGCACGCAGAGCATCGAGTTCATCTGGGCCGGGAATATCCGGCCCGCCGAGTTCTTCCCAAACGGTGAAAGGGTCCCCCATGCCATTCTGGATCCGAAAAGTCGCAATTGCATAGGTTCCAGGGCGAACGCTGTCGAACGCCACCCGGATTGAACGCGTTCCGGATACCCAGATCCGATCGACACTGTTGTACAGGAGAACGGCCGCGCCGTCGGGAAGGCGGGTGGCCAAAGCACCGAGCCCGTCCGTATCAGGATCAAGAGCATCACCTTTGACGGCAAGGCGTTCCTCGCCGAGAAGCGCCATGAGCTCCATGGCGCTCAGAGCCGGTTTCTTGACGAGTTCGAATGGCTTCGGAGCGGCTATGCGCGCGTCGAGAGCGCTAATATCCGTGCGGTGCTCGGCCTGTGCCGCAAGGATTTCACGCTGCCCGAAATAGCACAGATGTGTTCGTTGCCCCCAGCGTCCGATGAATCCGTTGTCGTTGCTCAGGACGGCATAGTTGACACCTTCCCTATCGATCAGGATCCGTTGGTGCTGATCGATGATCTTCGCTGCGAGAGCGGCGAAGTAGGGCATCGCATGCCAGGTATGCGGGATATGCCAGCCGATTTGGGGATCGCACTCATTATTGATGAACGGCAGTGACGCGAACCGAGGATGGTTTTGACGCACGTAATCCACCGCCATCATTTCGTGGCGACAGATCGACAAGCTGTTCGGCGTCAGATCCTCTACGTGCTTTCTGGCTCCCTTCTCATGCACGGAGATGAAATCGATCCGAACTCCGATTTCTCCCGTAAAGAAGTTCTCGCCCGTGTCGCAGTGGGCAAGAAGGGATTTGAAGATCGGCGGCAATCGCCGCGCAACGCCCGGCCCACCGAACCGGAGAGCCGGGTCGACGGCCCTGAGCCCTTCCGAGCAGGCATCATAATAGTTATTGAAGCCTGCCTCGCCGCCGAGCTTCCACCAGATGTCGGGTTCGTTCCAGGTCTCGAAATACCAGGTCCGAATTTCGTCGGCGCTAAACCGATCGCGATAGCGCTCAGCGAGAGCTGTAACAAAATCCCGCCAATGGTAGGCTTGGTCCCGATTGTTGAAGTCGGTGAACAGATAGGAGGGGTTACCCATCAATTCGAAGAAGGGCTTGAGACGGTGCTCGACCATGACCTCCAGAGCCCGGTCAAGGCGCGACCAATCATAATGGCCGAACCGCTGCGCCGTAACAAGGTCGAGCATGTAGTGGACCCGCAGAAACTCAATACCGCGATTGGGCACCCCTCCAACGTATGCGAGAGTCTGACGCATCTCGGGTTCAAGGAGCAACTCCGCCGGAGAAAAACCTGTTGAGCGCCAGAACCTCGAGAACTCGGTTCCGGCCCTATCCATGTCGACACGAAGGTTCGTTACCGGCTGCATTGGCATATCCTTGAAGATTGATTAGTCGGGCGAAGCCATAACCTAACCCCGGTGGCGCAAGTTACTGGGATGTCTTGCACCTGCGATTTACTATTTGAACTTATCGCGCATCGCTTGGATGCCCGGGATCGCTGAGACAAGGTGAGCGTGCCTTGGATCGAAGTATTGCACGAGGCCGCGCTTCGTTTTCCCGACCAGGATTGTAAAAATGTAGGAGCGATGGCCCGGCGACGAGGCCGTCGGATGATAGCCGCGGTCGACGAGGATGGTGTCGCCGTCGCGCGTCATGTAACAGTTCTCTTGTCCATCCTCATAAGTCAGTTGCACGCCAAATCCGCTCTCCGGGCTAAAGCGATAGTGATAAAGCTCCTCGTGAGCCGTTTCTCCCTCAGTTCGGTCCGTATCGTGCTTGTGTGGTGGATAGCCTGACCAGCAGCCTTCATCGGCATAGAGTTCGCTCACCAACAAATGGCCCGTGCGGCCGATCGTGCTCTGACCGAGAATGTGGAAGATGCGACGACGGCTATGGGTGCCAGTCGATCCTACATCCACCATATCAACATCCTCGGGTCGGATGCGGAACGCTTTGAAAGGCGTCTTGCAAAGGGCGCCCGCCACCGCGATCTCGACGTTGCCCCTGGGACTTTCGATCCGCACGCAAGCTCCGACAGGCACATAAACCGAGTCGGCGCGACCTGACCAAATATCCTCGCGCTGGCCGACATCGCGAAAGTGCTCCCCATCGACAACGATATCGACGGTGCCTGACAGGACGACATACAAAGTTTCAAAATCGACCAGACGCTCCTCGTAGGTATCGCCGGGTGCCAAGCGAAGACGGTTGAAATATGTCCGGTTGAGCAACTCGTCGTTGACCACGATCGGCTTGTTGCGATTGTCGCGACTGCGAATAACTTTAGGCATTCTGGGCCTCAGCTGGAGCGGGATGGACGCCTTGGAGCGTCAGCTCCTCGGCGTAGTGACAGGCGACAGAACGCCCCTGAAGGGTGCGCAAGGGCGGCACTTTCTCCTTGCAGAGTTCGGTCGCGAAGCGGCACCGCGGGTGGAAGCTGCAGCCAGCTGGGCGGTAGGCCGGGTCGGCGACTTCGCCCGAGAGGTGGATCCGGCGCCCTTTGCGCTTGTAGGCCGGATCGGGGACGGGGAGGGCGGACAGGAGCGCCTCGGTGTAAGGATGGAGCGGACGCGCGAACAGTTCGCTCGATTCCGCGATCTCGACGATCTGGCCGACATACATCACGATCACCCGGTCGCAGATGTATTCGATGACGCTGAGGTCATGACTGACAAAGAGGTAGGTGAGGCCAAACTCTTCCTGCAGATCTCTGAGCAGGTTCAGGGTCTGGGCCCGCACGCTGACGTCCAGCGCCGACACGGCCTCGTCCAGAACCACGAGACGTGGATGGGTGGCAAGGGCACGCGCAATCCCGACGCGCTGGCGCTCGCCACCTGAAAACGCGTGCGGGTACCGATGGGAGTACTCGGGCCTTAACCCCACCCGGATCAGCAGCTGCCGAACGTGACGCTCGATCTCCGACCGCGGGACAACCCGGTTCACCTTCAAGACCTCACCGACGATGTCGACGACTTGCATGCGCGGGTTGAGTGAAGCCTGCGGATCTTGGAAGACGATCCGCATGTCGGTGCAGAACCGGAGACGGTCCGTTTCAGACAGGCTGGTAAGGTTCTCCACCTGTCCGTTCCGCTCGAGGTAGCGGATTGTCCCAGAGGTAGGAGGGTCGATGCCGAGGATGCACCGCGTGACCGTGGACTTCCCGCATCCCGACTCGCCCACTAGTCCCAATGTCTCGCCGGACCGGATATCGAATGAGATGCCGTCAACGGCACGGACGGGAGGCCCGGACGATCTGCCGAGAAATCCTTTTCGCGGAGGAAACACCTTTGTAAGGTCGCTAACCTCCAGTAACCGCTCCGGATGGTGGCGCAGCACATTCTCAGACATGGGCCACTCTCCGAGACGGGTTCGCGTCAAGGACGGTTGCTGGACTTTGTAACACGCACCGAACGTCCCGCCCCGGCCCGATGATTACCCGGCCAGGGTCAGTCACGTCGCATAAGCCCGCCTGCGCATACTCACAGCGCGGATGGAAGTCGCATCCCGTTGGGCGATCGAAGGGCGAGGGGACCATTCCCTTGATCGTCGCCAAGCGGGTATTTTTCCCCGCACCGAGCCGCGGTACGGATCTTAGAAGGGCGCGGGTATAAGGATGACGAGGATCGTAGAAGATTTCCTCCACTGATCCGCGCTCGACGACCTTCCCGAGATACATCACGACAACTTCGCTTGCGACCTCAGCGACGACACCCAAGTCGTGAGTGATGAACAGGATCGACAGCTTGAACTCGCTCTGGAGTTCCTGCAGTAGGTCCAGAATGTTTGCCTGAGTCGTCACGTCAAGTGCTGTTGTTGGCTCGTCGGCAATCACGAGCTTAGGCCGGCACGCCAACGCCATTGCTATGCAGACGCGCTGGCGCATGCCCCCGGAAAACTCGAATGGATAGCGATTGAGCCGCTCCGCTGGCCTGGGCAGACCCACACGGGCGAGCATGGCCGTGGCATGATCAGCCGCCTGCTTCCTCGACAACTTCAGATGGCGTTGGATGACCGGGATCATCTGCTGCCCAATGGTATGCACTGGCGAGAGGGCAGCCATAGGCTCTTGTGAGATGAGGGAGATTTGTTTGCCTCGGATCGACCGGATTTGAGGGCCTCTGGGATCGAGTGCGGTGATCTCCACCTCCTGATCCAGCTCGGGACGAAACCGAACCCGCCCACCAGCGATCCGAGCCATCCCGGGCAGGAGATTCATGAGCGAGCGTCCCGTGATACTCTTCCCAGAGCCAGACTCGCCGACGATGCACACGGTCTTGCCGCGTGGAATCTCGAACGTCACTCCGTCCACGGCTCTGACCGTTCCATCATCGGTGAGGAAGTGAACTTTCAGATCCTCCACCTCAAAGAGGGGATCGCGTGCTTGCGGAGCAGCCATGCTCACCTCCTGTCGAACCGGTTGAAACTCAAGAATAGGGGTCGGCTGCATCACGAATTCCGTCACCAAGGAAGTTGAGAGCAAGGACAGAGATGACGACCGCAAGACCGGGCAAAAATAGCCACGGCGCGTTCGTCAGGGCGAGCAAGCTCTGGGCATCGTTGAGCAGCACGCCCCAACTCACCACCGGCGGCTTGAGGCCGATCCCTAAGAAGGAGAGTGCCGTCTCGGCCAGGATCATAGCCGGTATTGCCAATGTGACCGAAGCGACGATATGGCTCGTGAAGGACGGCACCATGTGGCGCCAGATAATGCGCCGCCGACTGCATCCATCAAGCCTCGCCGCCAGCACGAAGTCCTCTGTCTTGAGTGAAAGGAAGCGGCCACGCACCACCCGGGCCAGGTCCGTCCAGCCGATCAGCGACAGAATGATGGTGATCCAGAAATAAACATACAGAGGATCCATCCGGGCCGGGATGGCCGCGGCGAGTCCCATCCAGAGCGGGATGGTCGGGATCGACTTAAGGAAGTCGATCGTTCGTTGAACCGCCTCGTCGACCCAGCCGCCACAATAGCCGGAAAGCCCGCCAAGCATGATGCCGAGCAAGAGACTGATCGCGACCCCGACCAGGCCAATCGACATCGAAACCCTTGTTCCGAGAATGGTGCGGCTGAGAAGGTCGCGTCCCATGCGATCCGTACCCCACAGATACATGGGCGCTGAAGGGTCATGCGGACCAAAGAGATGCCGGTCCATAGGGATTATGCCCAGCAGATTGTAGGGCTGCCCCTTCACGAAGAAGCCGATCGGGGTAATCTTCGACGGATCTTCGACAAAGCGGCGCTTCAGTGCGACCGGATCCATCTCCATTTTATAGCCGTTGACATAGATAGGGACTGTTCGGCCTTGGGCATCCGCGCTGAAGAACTTTAATGTCTGAGGCGGCGTATAGATGTAGCGGGGATTATAGCTATCCGCCGTGAAGGGAGCGATGAAGTCGGCGAAGAGTGCAACCACGTAAATGGCGATGACGACGAACCCGCTCCAGTAGGCGAGCTTGTGCCTGCGGAATCGCCGGTATATCAGAGCCCATTGGCCGAGTTCCCCACCCTTCTTGGGGGCAGACGGGGCGCTCGCCGGAATAGCCGCATCGGTCATCGGCGGATCCTCATTGATAACGCACACGTGGGTCGAGCCACGCGAGCAAAAGATCAGAGATAAGCGTGCCTATGACCGTCAGAACGCTCAGGACCATGATGAAGCTGCCGGCCAGATACATGTCCTGGGACAGCAATGCACTGAGAAGGACCGGACCGGCCGTGGGCAAGCTCAGCACGACGGACACGATGACCGCCCCTGAGAACAGGTGCGGAAGCACCCACCCGATGGTCGACACAAACGGGTTGAGGGCGACGCGCACCGGATATTTGAACAGAAGCTCCATCTCTCCCAAGCCGTTCGCCCGCGCCGTCTGCACATAAGGCTTATGCAGCTCGTCGATGAGGTTGGCCCGCATCACGCGGATCAGCGCTGCCGTGCCACTCGTGGAAAGGACGAGAACCGGAAGCCACAGGTGGGCAGCCAGATCCAACACCTTGCCCCAGCTCCACGGCGCGTTGATGTAGGAAGCCGAAAACAGCCCTCCTACACTCATCCCAGCGTAGCGCGACAGCACGTACATGAGCGCAAGCGAGAGCAGAAAGCTCGGGATCGCAAGGCCGATAAAGCCGAGGAAGGTCACGACATAGTCGAGTGCCGAGTAACGGCGAACCGCACTGTAGATGCCGATCGGCAACGCGACGAGCCAGGTGACGATCAGCGCGACCAAGGAAAGGAGCAGTGTAAGCCCCATCCGATCCCACATCAGCTCTGACACCGGCTTGTTCCATGCGAAGGATTGGCCGAAATCGCCATGAAACACAATCCCGCTGATCCAGAGCCAGTACTGGACATACCAAGGCTGGTCGAGACCGTAGCGTAACTGCAGACTCTCCAGCACACCCTGGTCAATCTCGCCCCCACCTTGCTCCGCATACTTGCTCATAAGCGACGTCAGGAAGTCGCCGGGCGGAAGCTGGATAATGATGAAGGACACCACTGAGACGGCAACCAAGGTCAGGAACGAATAGACCAAGCGCCGCGCAATGTAGCTCCACATGGCTTGTCTCCGTTAGACACCGCTGGGGTGCCATGCAGCCTGCGGGGCCGCGGCGCAGCGGATTTGCCGCGCCGCGGTCGATCCTACTCGTAGAAGTATTGCTCGGGATTGGTTGGCCCAGGAGTCTGATAGAAGGCAGTGTCGGGCATTTGCGGCGCGACGTTCTTCATGTTGTTTTTGACGACGCCGTAATTGTCGGGCTCCATATTGGTGCCGATGACATAGAATTGGTCACGCGTGATGGCCAAGATCTCGCGCATGATCTCAACCTGCTTCTCGACCCCGACGGTCTGCAGCATGCGTGCGTAAAGCTCCTGCTGCTTCTTGCCTGGCTCCAGCGGCTCCTGTGCGTTGGGATCGCGCGGGTTCTGGAAGTGGATCCCCCAAGCCGAGCCAAAGGCAGACTGGTTTTCGTAGGGGAAGTACCATTTGGGATCGATCAGGCCGAGGAAATCATAGCCGCCACCGCCGATCCACACGAGGCCTTCGTGGTCGTTGGCGAGCATGCGTGCGAAGGCATAAGATTGCTCAACCGGCCGCACCTGCATATCGACGCCGACTTCTCGCCAATACCTCTTGATAAGCTCCAGCGCGTCGATCTGATATTTTCGCGAAGTCAGAACGTCGATCGCAAACGAGATTCTGCTGCCATCAGGACCAAGCCTAAATCCCTGTCCGTCCCGCTTGGTGAAACCAGCGCGGTCGATGGCGGCATTCGCGGCCTGCGGATCGTATTGGGTGTACTGGGTCGCAAGTTTCTCGTCATAGAGCATCGTGCCCGGCCGCGGCGCGGCCTGGTATGGGCGTCCCAGACCTGAGTAGACGATCTCGTTGAGTTCCTCGCGGTTGATGGCGAGCGATAGGCCAACGCGAAAGTCCTTGCTGCGAAACACATCCCGCAGGGCGGGGTTCTTAGCCGTCTCGTTGAGACAGATCAGCATCGAGTTAGACCAAGCGGGCTGCACCTTGAACAGGCGATAATCGCCACGCTCGCGATTGTCAGCCAGCACGATGCTGGTCTCGATCGAATTGAGGCGCTGGGCCTGCATGTCGAGCTCGCCGTTGGTGGCTTTCAGCACCACCGACTGGACGTCCCCCATGACGTCATAGGTCACGCGGTCAATATAGGGCAGCTGGTTGCCGTTCGGATCGACCTTGAAGTAGTAGGGGTTTCGCTCCGCGACGACCTGGGTTGTCCCGGAATACGGAACCGTCAGCTTCCAAGGGTCGAGAACGGGACGCTCGGTATCCCGCCAACGGGCGGACGCAGCGCCAATCCCCGTCTTTGCCAGGAACAGGGTGGCCCAGTTCGTAGCCCCGGCATTCTTCACGACCTGATCGATGTCGGGATTATATTTCTTATGGAATTTCTTGAGGTAGTGAGCTGGGGAACTGGCGAGAATATCGGCGCCCCAGTTGCTGGCGAGATGCCAGGGCAGCATGCCATTCGGCTGCTTGAACCTGAATTTGAAGGTGTAGTCGTCAACCTTCTCGATCACCACGGGATCGTTGTCGGAGCGCAACCAGCGAGGCACTGCCGGCGTGAGCTCCCGGTTCATCAGCACGTCATTGTACCAGAACATGATGTCGTTGGCGGTGAATGGAACGCCATCTGACCACTTCGTCCCTTTGCGGAGCTTGAAGGTATACTCTGTGCCGTCGGCACTGACCGAAAAGGATTCCGCCACGTCGGGGACCACATTGGTCCATTCCGGATTCCAGCGTACGAGGCGGGTATAGCCGATAGTCCTCTCCATGAGGTCATCGGATCCGCCAATCAATGCTTGGCGCCACGTCCCGCCGTACTTCCCAATCCTCTCCTGTGGCTTCACGATCAAAGGGGTTTCTGGCAGACGCTGCGCAACCGGCGGAAGCTTTCCCTCCGCGACGGCCTTCGTCAGGCCGGGGGCTTCACGGTACTCGGCGAAAGCCAAGCTGCTCCAGCCCATCAGCAGGCAAAAGCCCACCCGGCCGAGCGCAAGTCTCGGTGACGACATGGCGTTCCTCCTTTTCACCCTCTGTTCGGGGTGCTGATGGCTACGTTATCGTTATCGTTGTTTCGCCGTCAAGTCCCGTATCGGATACAAGAGAACTTGTAAGTACGACGCTGAGTATGCTAACGGACGTGAGTTGATCGTCTCTTGTGCGACGTGCCCAAAGTTACGATAACGTTACCCATAACGCGAGGCTGAAAAAGGGCCATGGACGTCAAGACCCAAACTCGGCCGGCTACTATCACCGATGTGGCCGAGGCAGCCCGCGTTTCGCCAATGACCGTTTCGCGGGTCCTCAACGGCCGTGGCGGAGCGAGTGAAGAGACGCGCCAGCGGGTACTCGAGACCGCAGTCGCTCTGAACTACCGCCCGAATGCCTTCGCCAAGAACCTCCGCAATGATCGGTCTAAGATCGTCGCGATCGTCGTCCCTGATATTGTCAACCCATTCTTCCCCGAAATAATTCGAGGCGCCGAACTGGCGGCCCGGCCAGCAGGATACACATTGCTCACGTGCAATGTCGTCGAAGATCCGGCCCGAGAGGAGGAGGTTCTTCGTACGCTCCTTGAGAAGCGCGTCGACGGGGTCATCCTGTGCAGCGCGCGTCTGGATGAGAAGCGCCTTGCTCAGGCAATCGACGGGCATCGCGCTGTCGTTCTTATCAATCGGGTCCTTCCGAAGCGCGCTGCAGGTTCAATTGAGATAGACTACCGTGCTGGAGTCGACGCAATCGTCGAGCAACTGATCGCGCAAGGTCGGACCCGATTTGCGTATGCGTCGGGACCTGCGACCTCCTATGGAGGGCATAAGCGCAGGCTGGGTCTTGTCGCGGCTCTTGAACGGCACGGGCTTGCCCTGGCGATCGAGATTCCGAGCACCCCTGACTTGGCAGGTGGCATCGAAGCTGGACAGCAGCTCGTCCGGAAAGGGGCGGCCATCGATGCGATCGTCTGCTACAACGACCTGATTGCCGTCGGCGTCATGGGTGTATTGAAGGAGCAGCAGATTGCTATTCCTGCTGATATCGCGGTGACCGGATGCGACGATATTCTTCTCGCAGGGCTCGTCTCGCCTCCATTGACGACGCTGCGGGTGGCGAAGGAGGATCTAGGCGAACTCGCAATGCGAATGCTCCTTGACCGGATTGAGGGGCGTCATACCCAGCATGGTATCGTGATCGAACCGGACTTGATCGTGCGGGGAACGACCTGACACCTCTTTCATCACAGGCTTAGCTAACAGGCGAAGAGGCACAGATACGAATGATGGCGACGTCGGATCTTTTCGACCTTACGGGTAGAGTTGCGTTGGTAACCGGGTCGAGCGCAGGACTTGGCCTCGCCATGGCTCGCGGCCTGGCAGGGGCTGGCGCACGGGTGGTCCTCAACGGACGCCGATCGCAAAAGGTTCACAATGCTGCCAAATCGCTCCGGGAACTCGGCTACCACGTCGCTGAAGCACCATTCGACGTCATAGACAGCGCGGCTATCGGTAGCGCCATCGATCACATCGAGAATGAGATCGGCCCCATTGAAATTCTCATCAACAACGCCGGTATGCAGCGTCGGGCGCCGCTGGAAGATTATCCTGAGGAGACATGGCACGAACTTATGTCAACAAACGTGGACAGTGTCTTTCTCGTTAGTCAGGCTGTGGCCCGCAGGATGATCCCTCGCAGGCGCGGCAAGATCATCAACATCTGCTCGGTCCAAAGTGAGTTGGGTCGCCCCTCAATCGCGCCCTACGCTGCGTCGAAGGGAGCGGTCAAAATGCTCACGAAAGGGATGGCAATCGATTGGGGCAAGTACGGCTTGCAGGTAAACGGGATCGGACCGGGATATTTCAAGACCGAGTTGAATCGAGCACTCGTCGATGATCCCACATTCTCCGAATGGCTCATTGCGCGGACTCCTTCTAGACGCTGGGGTGAACTGGACGACCTTGTCGGCGTAGCAATATTCTTGGCATCAAAAGCGTCGGCATTTGTAAATGGGCAGGTGATTTATGTTGACGGAGGAGTAACCGCGAGCTTGTGAATGCCTTTGCAAGAAGCGCGGCCCTC
This sequence comes from Microvirga yunnanensis, assembly GCF_025460875.1. Lineage (NCBI taxonomy): Bacteria > Pseudomonadati > Pseudomonadota > Alphaproteobacteria > Hyphomicrobiales > Methylobacteriaceae > Microvirga > Microvirga yunnanensis. Next base: position 15,406 of record NZ_JAMXFI010000035.1, on the reverse strand, counting down.
GCAGGTTCAGCTAACCGTTAATTCGTCGAGCCATCTCGCGCGATTTCAAACTTTGGAAGATTACTGTCACATCAGGACAGACACGAAATCAAGGTGTTCAAAAGAGACGGGTTGCCAAAAATCCTTAGGCGCACCCGTGACACAAATGCGGCCAAGCGTACTGAAGTCGCATCTGAAAGAGCGAGGCCTTGCCGCGCGTGAGCACAGACCCAAATCGGTCTCATCAGTCCGCTGTGTAGCTTTCCTGATGAACGCATTAGACAGATGTCAGGCTGACAGTCCAGGTTGGGTGTGACGGTTCACGGTGCATCCCACATTATCACACGGGTGCTAGAGAATCCAAGGCTGGAGCATAGTTCCAATAAGCTGATTTCCGTTCTAGAATCCAAGTTATTCATCGCAGGCCAAAAGACGAAGGTGACAGAAATGACTATCATGAGGAGCTTCGCGTTCGCTGCGATCGCTGCCACTCTGGCAGGTGGTGTGACCGCTGCACAGGACAGAGTCATCAAGATCGCGACGGAAGGCGCTTATGCCCCGTGGAATTTCACCGGCGCGGGCGGCAAGCTCGAAGGCTTCGACATTGATCTCGCCAACGAACTTTGCCGCCGCATCAAAGTAAAGTGCGAGATTGTGGCCCAGGACTGGGACGGGATCATCCCCGCTCTTCAAGCGAAGAAATATGATGCCATCATGGCCGGCATGAGCATCACCGACGAACGCAAGCAGGTAATCGATTTTGCTGGTCCCTATGCCGACTCGCCTAATGGTTATCTTGTGGCGAAGGATTCGCCGCTCGCCAAGATGCCGGGAACGGGACAAACCTATAATCTGGTAAGCCAGCAAGCGGAGGCCGAGAAGGCAATTGAGGCAACGAAGCCGCTGCTCAAGGGTAAGACGATCGGCGTCCAGGTCTCCACCACTCATCCCGTCTTCACCGAGAAGTACCTGAAGGGTACGGTCGACATTCGGGAGTACAAGACCACCGAAGCCCATGACTTGGATCTTCTGGCCGGGCGGATTGATGCGGTGCTGGCGGACGCCACTGCGATTATCGGCACCCTCGGTAAGCCGGAATTCAAGGACTACGCGCTCGTCGGGCCTGCTATCACCGGTGGCATTCAGGGCGACGGGGTCGGCATTGGTCTGCGCAAGGAGGACGCTGAGTTAAAGCAGAAGCTCAATGAGGCAATCAACGCGGCCACTCAGGATGGCACCATCCAGAAACTCTCGATGAAGTGGTTCAAGATCGACGTTGCTCCGAAAACCTGAGGATAGCAGCGCGATACACACTCATCGGCTCAATTAGAGACGCCAATGACGCGGCCTGAGCTTTATGCCGTGTTCAGCCATGGGGCTCAGGACATGAAACGAGCAATAGAATAGGGCCTTGGGTCAGTGAACGTTTCCCGGCCAGTCATCATCTCGGCTAGTAAACGCCCGGTAACCGGTCCAAGGGTCAGGCCATGATGATTGTGGCCAAAGGCGCACCAGAGACCTTTGTGCTTTGGAGCAGCACCAATGACGGGACGCATATCAGGCAGACAGGGGCGGGCTCCCATCCACGGCTGCGGATCAATCCGATCCTTAAGAGGAAAAATTTCGCGTGCCAGGGGCTCAGTTCGTTCCAACTGCAGGGGAGTTTGTACGGAATCTCGGTGGGCAAACTCGACACCCGTGGTCAGGCGGATACCGCGCGTCATCGGCGCCAAGAGAAACCCGCCGTCCACGTCGACCACAGGATGGTGGAGGACAGCATCGGCCTGTGGCCGGAGATGCACGTGGTATCCGCGTTTGACGACCATCGGAACGCGATAGCCTAGTGGACGCAGGACTGTGTCGGACCACGGTCCGAGAGCAATTACGACGTCGTGGGCGCGGACTACGCGATCCCGGCTGCGGACTGTCCATTCGATGCCATCCTGCCGGAGCGTGCGGGCCTCCCCTTGAACGAAACGGCCGCCACGCTGCTGAAACAGGTCAGCGTATCCTTTTACGAGACCGCCGGGGTCAGGAACCGTCGCCGGATCCCGCCAATGAATTCCCCCAATGAGGGTCTCGGATGTGTGAGGCTCGCGCTGACGAAGGGTTTTGCCGTCTAAGATATCGAAATGCAATCCAAAAGGCTCGAGAGCGGCTGCATGCTTCGCTGCTTGGTCGAGAGACTTCCGACTGCGGAATGCCTCGACCCAGCCCGTCCGGCGCAATTGCCCCAGAAGCCCGGCTTCAGCCATGAGGAGTTCATGCTCTGAAACTGACCGCTCGATGAGAGGCAGCATGTCGGCCGCTGCCTTTTTCAAGGATTCGGGGGCGGATTCGCGCCAGAATTGCCAGAGCCAAGGGAGGATCCGAGGCAGAAAGCGCCAGTCGGAACGGACATCTGCGGAGCGGTTCAGGGCGTAGATGAGGACGGTCCTGAGATCGCGGGGGAACCCGTAGGGGATGACGCTCGATCGTTCGATCAGCCCGGCGTTGCCATGGCTCGTTTCCTCACCCGCGCCGCGTCGGTCAATCAGGACGACATCGCGCCCCCGGATCTGAAGATGCAGGGCGGCGGAGACGCCTACGATGCCGGCTCCCAGCACGATGACATCGGCGCGGATTTCAGGATGCGGGTGTGTCATCGGCTCAGGACGCCTGCGAGCTCACGCGGTGGATCTCGAGCGCCATCTTCACGTCCTCGGCCCCAAGGCCCATGGAGCGGAAGAAGCTGGCCCGACCGGGGGAGGGGGCCTGCGCCTTGCCGCAGGCAAGTTCACCCAGATCGCCCCGGATGTTGTCGCGAGACCACCCACTCTCGGAAGCCAGCACCATCTCACCCGCGATGAGGGGAGTTGTCGACCGATCGTCACAATAGACATTCATTCGCGCCAAGGCATCAGGCGGGACTTCGTGAGCTCGCGCGACATTCGTGCTGATCGAGGTCACAAGCATCCCGGGCCTGATATGCTCCATCAATAGAACCGGGGTGCCGGAGGACGTACAAAGCAGCACCACATCGGCATCTGCCACCGCGAGAGTGCAGTCGTCAACGATCTCAGGGACCGGTCGGAGTTCACCAAGGCGCGCCTCAAGGATCTCCTTTTTGGCAAAGATGTTGCGTGAATGGATGCGGATCCGCTTCCACGACCGCAGCGGCAGGACGTGATGCAGGTGAGCCAGGGCAATGGGGCCGCTGCCGATGATTGCCAGATTGGCGGCATCAACTCGGGCGAGGAGGTCGACCGCCAAGGCCGTTGTTGCGGCGGTTCGCTCCGTCGTCAGCGCCAGCGAGTCGCAGAACAGCAAGGGTTGTCCCGTCTCAAGGCTCATCAGCATCGTCGTGGCCGTGACCTTGCCGCCGAACGGGGTGACCACATACGGCGAAACCTTGACCCCGAAGACACCGTCCTCCGGCAGAACACCCGAGTAGGTGATAAAGTCGCCCCGGTTGTCGGGCAGCAGGGTGATAACTTGCGGCGGCTGAGTCACGCGGCCTTGCCCGTGCGCCTCGAAGAGATTCCGCATCGCCGCGACGGCGTCAACACGCTTCATCCGGTCCTCGACGGCAGCGGCATTGAGCCAGGCAGGGGAGGGCTGGGTCATGCTTGCCTCTCCACTTTGGCAGGATTTTCAGAGGGCCGGGAGCGAATGAAGACTTCGGGGCTGTACGGCGTATTCGGGTCGAGCGGATACATCGGTCTCGGCACGCGGGTGAAGGTGAACTTCCTCAGATCCGGAGAGGCCAGCGCTCCGCTGTCGCACACCAGAACCCGACTTGCGATCGGCTCGAACGCGGCCCGGAAGTGCTGCATGGATTTAACTGCGACAGTCTTCTTGCTACGAGGGTCAATGCCAAAAGCAAGGAACTGCTGCAGGTCATGACACTGGTGAGGCTCAGTGACGATCACGACCTGAACGCACCCGACCTCGATCACCGCCGTGGGTCCAAAGGACATGCGGACACCCGCATACATCGGCCCGTCACAGGTGTAGCTGCCATCGGAGACTCTCAGCAGCGTGCCAGTGAGGTCAAGGGGCTCGCCGCCGAAGGACGCGTTCACCTTGCCGCCGAGACGGATCGATACCGTTTCACCGGGCTTCCTGGTCTGCAGCTGCGAGGCAGTCTCAGGATCCACGATCGGGCAGAAGCAGGCGTCTGCGTCTGCCGCAATCAAGGCCCGAAGCAGGTTCGTTCCATCACCGTATCCCCCAGCTCCGGGATTGTCGGCATAATCCGCGATAACCACCGGCCGGTCAGCGTCGGCAAGCGCGGAAGCTACTGCCTCCTCAGGGGATAGGAAGCGGTTGACGAGATCATGGCGTACGTCCCACATGGCCTTGGCGATCTCTTCGGCGAACTGCCGGTGAGGTTCCGGATCCCCTGAATAGGTCACCGTGATGGTCGGACCGATCTCATCGATATCGGCATAAGGGAAAGCGCCGTTGACGCTCACCGCCAGGACATTAGGCTCGCTTTCGTACGCTCGGGCGCGGTCCATCACGGCGACAAGCGGCCCAACGTCCGTGCGGCCGCCATTGGCGTCCTCCAGCATGGGCGGGCGCACGAAGAGAGTCTGGGGCTTGATTTCGCCCGCCATGGTCCGGTGCAGCAACTCGGCCGCATGCCGCCCGGCCACGCGCATGTCGATATGCGGATAGGTCTTATAGGACACCAAAATGTCGGCCAGTTCGCACATGCGCCTGGTGACGTTGGCATGTAGATCCAAGGTCGCGGCGATCGGAATTTCCTGACCGACAATGGCGCGGAGGCGTTCGAGAATCTCCCCTTCGCCGTCGCCTGAATGGGTTGTGACCATAGCTCCGTGGAATGCGAGCAGAATCCCATCGAGCCGTTCCCGCTCCCGGCGGGCGGCTTCCTCGACGACTTTCATGATCTCCTCGAAAGCCTCCTCGGTGACGCAGCCTGCCGGATTAGCGTGGGCACTGATGACATGAACCAGCTCCCAACTCTTCTCGCGTGCAACATCCAGGAAGCCCGCGACCTCGGTATTCGTGCCATCGAGCGCCCGCAGGGCCTCGTCGCCGTGAAGCAGGATCACGTCGGCGAAACGGTCCAGAGACGTCAGGCGTACGCTGAAGGAATTCGACTCGTGCATGATCTGTGCCGAGAGTACGCGAAAGGACATAGTCCGACTCCAGGTTTGAAGGAGGGCAGGGGACGAGTACCGGTGGAGCGTCTGCTCCCTCATGTCTCGTCCTCATGCAAAGGGGCAGCGTGCCCCGTCGGCTCAGCCGAGCGGGGCTAGTTCAGCAATCTCAATATTTTGTTACTTTGCAGCGAGGTCGCGCTTGAACCACTTCTGGGACAGCCGTGAGATCGTGCCGTCGGCCAAGGCTGCTGCAATCGCCTCGTCGAACATGACTTTCAGGTCTTGGTCAGCCTTGCGTAAGCCCGCCGCGACACCCCGGCCCATGAAGCCACCGGTGAAGCCAGGACCGGCAATGACGAAGTTCTCAAAGCCCGGCTTGCTCAGGGTGGTGTCGAGGGTCGTCGTGGCCGCGGCCACGGCGTCGACGCGCCCAGCGGCAAGATCGAGATCATGCTGCTCTGTGGTCTTATACTCGCGGATTTCCACGCCCTGGAACAGGCGCTCCATCATGGTTGCGAGGGTGGTCGAGCCTTGGACGCCCACGACCTTGCCCTTGAGGAGCGGCTTGATCTCGTCAGCAGCCTTCTGGGCCGCCGCAGCATCCGCGCCGATATCGAAGACCTTGTCGCTTGGCACCTTTGCCAGGGGAGAATCCTTGGGAACGAGGAAGGCACCGGGGGTACGGGCATACGGCCGCGAGAAATTGATGGTTTCCAGCCGCTTATCGGTGATCTGCATCCCGGCCATGATGGCGTCGTACTTGCCGGCGTTGAGCGCCGGGATAATACCATCCCAGTCCTGGGCCACGATCTCGCACTTCACCTTCATCCGCGGGCAGAGCTCGCCGATGAGATCGATCTCGAAGCCTTCGAGCTTGCCGCCAGGGCCGGTGAAGTTCCACGGAGCATAGGCGCCTTCCGTGGCGATCTTCACGGTTTCCCATTTCTTTGCCTGTGCGAAGGCGCCGCCGGTGGCCGCAAGAAGCCCCAGCGCCGCAATGCCGAGTAGTTGAAGACGCCTCACCGAGTTGCTCCCTCTTGGAATGTTTATGAAGTCCTTCCAGCGACCGACCAGGGCCTCCGCCAGGAGCCTAGACCTTGCTCTAGACAGACAGGCTCACGCAAACGAGAATGTCTCTGGCTCAACTGTGAGAAAATCTAACAATGGCAGCACGCCGGCTCCCCCCTCTCAATGCTCTGCGGGCCTTCGAGGCAGCGGCCCGCCGTGGCTCGATCTCCCGGGCCGCGGAGGAACTCGGGGTGACGCATGGAGCAGTCAGCCACCAGATCCGTACGCTGGAAGCCTTCGTCGGCGCCGATCTCCTGGAGCGGGCGGGTAACCGATTCAAGCTGACGGTAGCAGGCGAGCAACTCCTTGCCCCTCTAAGTTCCGGGTTCGACCTTCTGGCGGCAGCCGTCATCAGCTTGGATCGACCGAGCGTCCGGGGCGACGTTACGGTGAGCGCGCCTCCTGCCCTGACATGCCTGTGGCTGGTGAAGACAGTCGGCGATCTTTTGAAGCAGTATCCGGACCTGAAGTTACACCTGCGTCCCTCGAACAGCCCGAAGGAGGTCATCGCCTCCGATGTCGATCTGTGCATTCGCTATGGCGATGGAATCTGGCCTGGCCGGCGCAGCGAGCGGTTGACCGATACTGATCTCTTTCCGGTCTGCCGGCCGGATCTTCTCGCAAGCGGTGACATCCGCGATTTGACCGATACGCCTCTGCTATGTGCCGCGAATGGTCACGAGTGGGATCTCTGGCTGGCGACGGTCCCGCAGGGAAGCATCCTCACCGGAGGACGCCATTATCTCGGAAATCATCTGGCGATGATCGAGGCAGCCGTCGGCGGCCTTGGGCTCGCCATGGGAGATAACGTGACCTGCCAACGCTATTTGGACGCTGGGGTCCTTGTCCGACCGTTTGCTGAGAGCGTCCGGGCGCCGGCCTCATTTTGCCTGATCGATGCTGGCGATCACGAGCGGCGTCCGGCCGTAACAGCAGTTCGGCAATGGATCCTCAAAAGCTTTGATCGGGAAACCGCTCTAGCCGCCTGAGCCCAATACGGGAGACAATGGCGGAAACCCAGACTTCTTGTCAAAATGTTTGTTCAGCGCGATTGCCCTGTGGGCGCAAAGTTAAAATGTCAGCATTGAGCAAAGTGCCGGAGAATCTCTGCTTTGCGGGTTTAGGATATTGCAACTTACAGCGGCTGTGTTGCACGGATTAGTTGTTGAACACACTGAGCCCACTCAGAGCCTTTGTTTAAGCGATGCGCACGGACTTCGGGCGTCCGAGATCAAGCATCCGGTTCAGAACATGAATGGCAATGGCGGTCTCAGTCGCGCGGCGAGGTTCCGTCCGCGAGCGTAAGCTCGTACCGATCACGTGTTTGAAGCGGCTTATAGACACCTCCACCAGAGCCCGACGTGTGTACCCGGACCGCTTCTGCCAGCCCATGCGTCCATGCTCGGCGATGCTTTGGAGATGCCGATCGCGCTGGGTCGGAGTGCTCGCGGCCATCTCGCTTGGTACTGCTGTTGATCGGGGTGGAATGATCACGTCAGCATTAGGATGGCGCTTGCCAATGGCGCCGTAGACACCAGCCTGATCGTAGGCTCCATCGCCTGTCAGAGAGGCAAGAGGAGCTGTGATCTCGTCGAGCAAGGGCCCAACCTGCGAGCCATCATCGACATCATGGGTCGTCAACTTTGTCGCGAGGATCTGCCCAGACTCGGCATCCATCCCGATGTGCAGCTTGCGCCAGGACCGGCGTCTCCGGGTCCTATGCTTCTCGATCAGCAACTCGCGGGGCCCGCAGAGTTGCAGGCCCGTGCTGTCCACCAGCAGGTGCACCGGTCCTCTGGAGCGTGAACATGGCTTTGGGACCTTCAGAGCTTCGGCGCGCCGGCTCAGAGTTGAGTGATCCGGCACCGCCAGATCCAGCCCGAGGAGCCTCAGGACTGAGCCAATCAATCCCTCGGTTTGGCGCAGCGCCAGCCGGAACACCGCCCGGAGCGTCAGGGCGGTTCGGATTGCCAGAGCTGAGTAATGCGGCTGACCGCCTCGCGTTCTACGAGGCTCGGCCCGCCAAGCCGCAATGGCTTCCTCGGTGAACCAGACCGTGAGACTTCCCCGCTGGCACAGGGCGGCGTCGTATTCGGCCCAGTTCGTCACCCGGTGCCGCTGCTTGGGGATGCGGTGACGGCGAGCAGCATTGGTCTTGAACGGCACGGTCGAAATCCGAGATCAGGAGGGAACAGCCTTCCTATGTCATCCAGATCAAGGCACCAACCCGCCGATCCGTGCAACACAGCCACTTCAACCGTCACGCTCGCGCGCTCGGCGAGTTCGGCCTGAGACAAACCAAGGAGCGCCCGTCCGGCGCGCAACTGAGCGGGTGTGACCGAACCCTCGTGCATCAGGACCGTACCTCTGCTGCTCTCAAGACAGGAACCTTACAATGACAAGATGTGAATGACCTGAGCATCGGTCGGGCATTCGCCTGTCATGGGCAGCACGGGACACCTAAGCTGTGCAAGCCAGCTGGCGTCGGTCTCGCGTGTTCGCCCACTGGTACCCGTGTCATAGCCAGCGGCCCATCGAAGAAAGGCCTGATGCCGTTCATGCATGGAGCCGCCAGGCTCAATCGCAGGTCCGAAGCGCTCCCGTTCCCGCGCACGAAGGCGGGCCTGTCTGACCTCTGCAGGAACGGATAAAAAGACCACAAGATCGAAGGTCGGGATCAGGGCGTCACCCCACCCGACGATCGCACCGGACAGCACCCAGTGCCTGGCCCACCGGGTGGCCTCCTCCAGCATCCGGACGCGCTCGGCTGCCCTTCTCCTGATTTGGTAAGGCGGAATGGTCGGAAGCCAATACGCATCGTCTGCATCCACGTGCTGACACCTGAGCCGTTGGGCAAGGGCCCGCCCGAGCGTCGATGAGCCACAGCCCGGCGCTCCGAAAATGTGGACGCGCTCCAAGGATTGCATTATCTGGTCCTGCCCACCAGCACATCCCGAAGATTAGTCCGCTGAATCGATAGAACAAGGCTGGCTTGCGCAGCAGCGAACCTGCGTGTGATAGCGCTCAAGCGACAAGGCCTAAACTATAGGCTTTCGCCTCCAGATCATTCGATCCTAAACTCGTCGCAGGCAGGAGGCTCGGAACGGCAGGGCCTCTGGATCCTCCGGTTGCCTCACTGGTTGGCGGATGAGATGACCCTTCTCGCGGTCCGACACGTAACAACCTATCGTTATAAGCAGCCCGTCTCGTTCGGCGAGCACCGGATCATGTTCCGGCCCCGCGACAGCTATGATCAGAAGCTTTTGGATGCCCGGATCGAGATCGACCCGGTGCCGAGCGCCTTGCGATGGATCCACGATGTCTTCGGCAACTGCGTTGCCATTGCCCGGTTCACCAAAGAGGCGTCCGAGCTGCGGTTCGAGAGCAACATTCGCCTCGATCACCTGCCCTTGAATGCACCAGACTTTCAAATGGAGGACTATGCCCAGACCTACCCCTTTGCCTATAGCGCAGAGGAGATGCCCGATCTCATGCGCACGATGGAGCGGCAGTATCTCGACCCGGATCACCAGATCCATCGTTGGGTTCAGAAATTCCTGCATCAGGGGCGCCCGACGCGCACCGGTGAACTCCTGATGACTCTCACCTACGCCATCAAGGAGAGCTTCACCTACAACAGGCGCCCGGAAACCGGGATCCAGGATCCTCTGACGACCCTGATGCTCAACCGTGGAAGCTGCCGCGACTTCGCAATCCTGATGATCGAGGCCGTGCGCGCGCTCGGGCTCGCGGCCCGCTTCGTGTCCGGCTATATCTACAGCCCGAGCCTGGACGGGTCTGGCCACGTGGGCGGTGGCTCGACCCACGCCTGGTGCCAGGTCTACCTGCCTGGCGCCGGGTGGGTGGAATTCGACCCGACCAACGGCATCATCGGCAATCGCGACCTCATCCGCATCGCGGTAGCGCGCGATCCCCGGCAGGCCGTGCCGCTCTCCGGAACATGGATGGGCGAGCCGGGTGATTTCGAGGGAATGACGGTCGAGGTGGACGTGACCGCCTCAGAAGGCAGGACGGGGCGACGCGCCGGCAGGACAACTTCGCCCGACAGTGAGCCTTGCCTCTCCGACCCGGAGGGTGCGCGATGAAGATCCATGCAGGCTATCGGATCGCCTTCGAGTGCCCGCAGCCGACCCCGATGCTCCTGATGCTGCATGTGCATCCCTCACGGCAGCCGGATCTCATCACGCCCGATGACCTCGTGTGCGATCCTCCTGTCGAGCCCCGGCAGTATCGGGATGCCTTCGGCAACATCTGCACCCGCTTGCTTGCGCCGGCCGGGCGGCTCGAACTTTCAACGGATTTCCTGATCCGCGATTCCGGATTGCATGATCCAGTCGTTCCGGAGGCCGTGCAGCAGCCTGTCGAGGACCTGCCCGATGATGTGATCGTCTATCTGCTTGGGAGCCGGTACTGCGAAACCGACCAACTCTCGGATACCGCCTGGCGTCTCTTCGGCGGCATTGGGGGAGGGTGGGCGCGGGTTCAGGCGATCTGCGACTATGTGCATGGCCGGATCAGATTCGATTATCAGGATGCATGTGCCACCCGGACGGCCTGGCAGGGACACACCGATCAGGTTGGTGTCTGCCGTGACTTTGCCCATCTGGCCATCACCCTGTGCCGCTGCATGAACATCCCGGCGCGCTATTGCACAGGGTACCTGGGCGATATTGGCATTCCGCCGGTGGATGATCCGATGGATTTCAGCGCCTGGTTCGAAGCTTACCTGGACGGCCGGTGGTACACGTTCGACGCCCGCCACAACACGCCGCGGATCGGGCGGATCCTGATGGCGACGGGGCGCGACGCCACCGACGTGGCGATCTCGACGAGTTTCGGCCCGACCTTCCTGGCGAACTTCTCCGTCACAACGGACAAAGTCCGCGATGTCTCAGAGTCACGGGGCAAGGAAGGGTAGTGCCGACCCATCAGAACCCATCGGCGGCGAACCGGCCGCCATAAGGCTTGGGCAGGGGAGGGGCATACCCTCCGATCTTGGATGTCTTGAAGCCCAGGCTTACGAGAGTTTCTACGAGTTTGACGGCGCACGCGACGCCATCGAGGACCGGCAGCCCGTGCCGGGCTGAAAGGTCCGCCGCGAGATCCGCCATGCCGGCGCAGCCCAGCACGATGGCCTCGCAGCGATCCTCGCGTTTGGCCGCTTCGATCTCGTCGGAAATTCGCATTCGCGCGTTGCTGGTCGCGGCCTCCAGCGCCAGCACTGGAACCTCGGATGCCCGAACCCGGGCACACCGTGCGGCCAAGCCGTATTTCGTGAGATTGTGCTCGATGGCCGGCACGGACCGCGACAGGGTGGTGATGACCGAGAAGCGCCCTGCGATCAGGCTGGCGCAGTGAAACGCTGCCTCGCCGATCCCCACCACCGGCCCAGTCGCGAGCGAGCGCGCCGCGTCCAATCCCGTGTCGTCGAAGCAGGCGATCACATAACCCTGGAACCCCGCCTCTTCGCCTCTCCGGATCTCACCAAGCAGGCCCGGAAGGCTGTAGGCCTCATCGAAGTATCCCTCGATGGAGGATGGGCCATCAAGCGGATTGATCGCCGAGAGCGTCGTTCCTTCATCGGCGACAGCCCGAGCCGCGGCCTCGATCTTCCGCGTCATGGAAGAGGTGGTGTTGGGATTGACGAGGAGAAGCCGCATATTGTCAGACCAAGCCTTTCCCGGCATCGGACCCATGTCGCGAGCGCCGCTTCTGTAACAAGACTACGATCGATACGGTCACGATAATGACCGCGAACGAGATCCCCGTTGTCACCGTGCCGAGGGCATAGATGACAGGCGTCGTGACGGTCGTCGTCAGACCCTGCAGGGTGAGCGGGAGAGTGTTTTCGGCCCCGACCGCCTGGCTTGTCCGGGCGATCTCGTCCCATGACAGTGTGAACCCGACGAGGACGACGCCCGCGAGGGAAGGCGCGATGATCGGCACGAGGACATGGACGAAAGTCTGCCAGGATGAGGCTCCGAGGTCTCGCGCCGCTTCCTCGTAGGAGCTGTTAAAGCGGTTGAAGATGGCGAACATGATCAGCACGCCGAATGGCAGTGTCCAGGTCAGGTGCGCTCCAAGACCGGACGACATAAGGCCCATGGCCGTCTGATAAGAATTCTGGATTGCGTCGATCTCGTAGATGTCGCCGAGGGCCTTCACACTCTGGTCGATAATCTGAAACTCAAGAGCAATTCCAAGGGACACAATGATGGAGGGCAGGATCAGGCTCGCGATGGCCGTATAAAACAGCACGCTCTGCCCACGAAAACTCCGGCGAAAGGCCAAACCTGCCATAAGTGAGATTACAACAGTCAGGACCGTCACGAGCGTCCCCAATTTGAGGGAGTTAAGAAGCGCATCCATCACATAAGGCACGCCGATGCCAGCCCAGAGATTGCGGAACCAGTGGAGGGACATGCCGTTCATGGGAAAGGTCATGCCCCCTTCCGGTCCCTGGAACGACAAGGCTACGATGGTGATCGTTGGCCCGTAGAGAAAGAGCACGTAGAGCCCGAACAGGAACGACAGGACATAGAAGCTGCGGGACCGACCTTCGCTCATCGTCTTAAAGCTCCTTCCTAATATCGATGAAGCGGATGAGCGTGGCGATGATCATCAGGACGACCGCCAGCAGCACGACCGCATTTGCGGCTGCGATCGGGAACTGCAGTGCGCCAATCTGTGTCTGGATGACCTTGCCGGCGGACGCGATCTGCTGTCCTCCCATGATGCCGATGGTGATGAAATCTCCCATGACGACCGTGATGACAAAGATCGACCCAATGGCAATTCCCGTCTTCGAAAGCGGAATGATGATGTGCAAAAGGATCTGCCAGCCTGTCGCACCAGCATCCTTCGCAGCTTCGATTAGAGACCTGTCAATGCGCGACATGGAATTTGCGATGGGCACGATCATGAAGACCGTGTTGAGGTGGGCGAAAGCGAGCAGCACCGAGAAGTTGGAATAGAGGAGCCAGTCGAGCGGCTGATCTATGATGCCCGCGCCGACGAGGGCTTGGTTGACGAGGCCGTTGCGTCCCAGGAGGGGGACCCATGAAATCATGCGGATCACGTTCGAGGTCCAGAACGGGATGGTGCATACGAGCGCCAGCACGAGGCGGACAGTCGTGGTGCGGATCTCAAAGGTCAGGTAATACGCGATGGTGAAGCCGATCACCAGTGTCAGGAGCCACACAGCCACGCAGAACCATAGCGTCGACAGATAGGTGCGGAACGTGGTGCAGAGATCGGGCAGGGCAACGATGCAGCGGTCGAAGGCGTCGCGGTAATTGTCGAAGATGAAGCCCGGCTCGATCGAATAGCCCGTATAGCTCCAGAAGCTGACGATGAAGGTCACCACGAGGGGCAGGAGGAAGAACAGAAGGAGCACCGCCGCCAAGGGGGCCGCCTGCCAGTAGGAGGTCCAACGCGCGTGATGGGTCATCGCCTGCTTATCGTCAGTCGTGAACGGAGAGGCATGGCTGAACGCTTCAGCCATGCCGGAGCTTGCGCATCCTCAGGCGGCGATGAACTCGTTCCACTTGCGAACCATGTAGGCGTTCTCGTCCATGATCGAGTTCCAGCACGCCACGGACCCCATGCGCTCGTTGTAGGAGCCGCCGTCGCGAACTGCACCCGCCTTCTCCAAAAGGCCGCCGTCGGGGCCCTTGATGTCCTTCTCGGCAGGCTTGCCTTCCATCCAGTAGGCCCACTCGTAGGGCTCCATGTTCTCCTTGGCCGTGTCGAGCACGGCCGAGTAATAGCCCTGCCGGTTGAGAT
>NZ_JAMXFI010000035.1:0-1429 GCF_025460875.1 Microvirga yunnanensis | reverse complement strand
CCAGTTGATGAACTCATAAGCCGCATCGAGTTCCTTGCCCTTGAGGGTCCTCGGCAGGCCAAAGCCGGATGCCCAGGCACGATAGCCCTCCTTGAGCGGTTGGAACTTGCACTGAATGTTCTTGAGGCGCACGGCCGTGACGGCCGGCGACCACATGGACTGGATCACGGTCTCGCCCGATGCCATCAGGTTGACGCTCTCGTTGAAGTCGGTCCAGAAGGCGCGGAACTGTCCGGCCTTCTTGGCTTCGATGAGGGTCGCGATCGTCAGGTCGATCTCGTCCTTCGTCATGTTGCCCTTGTCGGCATATTTGTGCTTGCCGGATGCCTCAATGACCATGGCGGCATCCATGATGCCGATGGATGGAATGTTGAGGATCGAGGCCTTGCCCTTGAATTGCGGGTTCAGGAGTTCCGCCCAACTCTCAATGGGACGGCCAATCAGGTCGGGCCGGATGCCGAGAGTGTCAGCATTATAGGTGGTGGGGATCAGGGTGATCCACTCCGTGGGAGAGGCGGCGAACTTCTTTGAGTTCTGCCCATCCAGATACATCACCTTGTTGGGTGCCGTGCCCTGAAGGCCGATCTTCTTGCCGCCGATCTCGCCCTTGGTGATGGCGGGCGCAAGCTTGTCAATGAGCTTGATCTTCTTCGCATCCATGCCCATCAGGTTGCCCGACGGGATGAGGTTGCGCAGGCTGAAATACTCCGTGTCGACCAAATCGAAGGAGTTCGGCTGCGTGATGATGCGCTTGGTCACGTCGTCGGTCGTGACCGTGACGTACTCGATCTTGATCCCGAGATCCTTCGCGGCCTTCTCGGCGATGGCAGGCGACTGGTTGGTCGCCGTCGAAAGGTAGCGGAGCGTCACGGGCTCGGCCGCGATGACGGCCGGAAAGCCCGTGATGGCCGTTCCGGCGGCTGCGCCTGCAAGGGCTGCGCCCCCTTTCAGGATTTGCCGGCGAGAGAGGTTCGTCGCATCGTCTTTCTTCCTCATCTTATTCCCCTTTCCCTCTTTGGGTTAGACTTTGATCCCCTACTGGGCTCCACCTTCGAGGACGTGGGCATCTGCAGGAGCCCATGAGGCGAGCACACGCTCGCCTTCGGTAAGAGGCATGGCGCGAAAGCTCTGTTCGGATATCAGTGCGGCCAGTTCGCTGCCACGGTCGTCGACGAGTTGGATTGAGAAGCCGGTTCCAGCGTATTCAACGGTTCTGACCGTGACTTCGCGACGCGTTGCATCTGCCGAGCCATCTCGTCCGAGCATCGTCCGGTCGGTTCTGACCGCGATCGCGCGGTCTCCGAGATCAATGACGTTGTGAGCCCCGATGAAGCGCGCTACGAAGGCTGTTCTCGGGCGGGTGAACAGATCCTCGGCCGTGCCTTTCTGCTCGATCCGGCCGGCGTTCATCAGAACCACGAGATCCGAA
>NZ_JAMXFI010000034.1:0-72351 GCF_025460875.1 Microvirga yunnanensis | reverse complement strand
CTGACCACAGGCGAACGCCTCGATGCCGCCATTCTCGACATCAATCTGAACGGTGAGATGGTGGGCACCGTTGCATTAACCTCGGCCGTATAGCGAGGAGCGGTTCATCAAGGATCCGCTCCCGTGTCTCTGTTCAAGCGCCGTCGCTTCCCGGTTGAGATCATCCTGCTGTGCGTGCGCTGGTACTGCAAGTACGGGATCAGCTATCGCGATCTGGCCGAGATGATGTCCGAGCGCGGTATCCGCGTCCATCCGAGCACGATCTTTCGTTGGGTCCAACGCTATGCTCCGGAGATTGAGAAGCGGGTGGGCCCCTACCAGGGACATCGTTCAGGCTCATGGCGAGTGGACGAGACCTATGTCCGAGTGGGTGGGCGCTGGCGATACTTGTTTCGAGCGGTCGATAAACATGGTCGGTTGATTGCCTCCATGCTGGCCGGCCGGCGTGATACCGGAGCGGCGTATCGCTTCCTGCGCAAAGCCCTGCGAGCGGTGAGTGACTATCCTCCTTCATCCATCACGACCGACAAACTGGCGTCGTATCCCAAGGCGATCCTGCGCCTGCAGGACGAAGGGCTTCTGCCGAACGATGTGGTACACCGCACCTCGAAATACTTGAACAACATCCTTGAAGCGGATCATGGCGCGCTCAAGCGCGTGATCCGTCCGACTCGCGGCTTCCAGACGATGACAACTGCAGCGGCGACCCTGAAGGGTTTTGAGATCATGCGCATGATCCGCCGCGGTCATTACAACAAGCGGGGATGGCGAGCGATAGGCGAAATCCGTCTGATCAATCAGCTCTTCGGTCTTGCTGCCTGAGCGGCCCGTGAAACTGGGCCCGTTATGCCGTTTTCAAGTTACTGCAACGGTGCCAGCAAGCCCGAGATGGCCCTGCACCTCACCGAGGCGTCGCGAGCGGTGGGCATAGGCGGCGGCAACGGTGGGGAGAGGCACGCTGAAGGTGCGGCGCTCGCAGGCCGGGTTGGTACAGCGAAACCGGCGGACCCTCACGCGCAAGCGCACTGGGCGACCTTGCCACGGCAAATCGGTTAGGATGCGCTCATAGACGCCATGCCGGCGGCGGGAGGGCCGCTGGCAGACTGGGCAGGCCGCTGGCATCGGCTGGGGCGTGGTGACAATGGTGAGGCTGTCGGGGTCGGACAGCACCTGAAGCACGCTCAGACCATCAGGGACGAGCGGCAGAAGACGTTTGGACATGGCGCCACCTGCAAAGGAAAAGTCCATGCGGGAGGAATCCTCACACCTCCTGCCAAGCTACTCCGCCATCACACACTATGCGGGAGAACCAGGATTCAACCGGCATTGACAACTCAACGCGCGATGGCTTCAGTACTATCTGAACCTCCGTGCGACTGGTCCTGGCGGCAGCTCTCTCCGGCTGTTTGCGTACGCGACCCGCGGACCTTCAGGACCAGGATGACCACGCACAGCACCAGGCCAAGGGCGCTGAAGACCAGCACGGCAAGCTGCCGAGGGCGAACCCGTACAGCGTCCAGAGCAGCAGCCCAAAGGTGCGCACAGCGAACATACGCAGGGAGATGGCCGCGACGTCGCCGGTCCGGCAGCATTTAATGACCTGCGGAACGAAGCTGTAGAGGCCGATGCAGCCGGCGGCCGATCCAATCAGGGCGGAGAGGGATACCTCCATGGTTCAGCGCGCTCCCGTTGCCTTGAGGCTCCGCAGCTTCAGCACCAGGATGAGGCCCGCAAAGACGACATTGAGCGCGTTGAACAGTATGACAGGCAGGCTAAGCAGCGATCCGGTGGTTGTGCAACGGATCGCGATTTCGTTCTCGATTGAGTTTCATGGTGGCCTCGTGACTGGCAGCATCGAGGCTTTCCGGCCCTGCGAAAGTCTGGTGAACAAGATGATGCCGCTTCAGATCGCGCCAGAGCTCTTCAATGTCGTTGAGTTCCGGCGTGTATTTCGGCAGCCATTCGACCGTGAGCCAGGGCGCCCGCGCGGCCAGTGCGGCGCGCGTCAGCTTGCTGGTGTGGATCGGGCCGTTGTCGAGGACGAGCACGATCGGCTTGTTCGCACGATCGGGCCTCGGCCAATACCGCGGGTCGATCTGGTCCAGAAGCGCGATGAAATCGGCACTGCGCTTGCTCCGGCTGGTGCGCACGATCAGGTCGCGCCGCCCAGTCGAGCACCCCGAGCATCGCCACCTTGGCGGCTTGGCCGGGCGCGGGAATGCGCAGATCCGCGCCCTTCGTGGCCCAGGCATGGGCCAGATCGGGACGGGTGAGCGCCTCAGGCTCATCCCCGAACAAGAGCACGAGATCGCCCGCCGCAGCCTGCGCCTTCAGCAGCATGCGGCGCAGGCCGGCGCAATCCACGGCGTCTGCATCCTGGCGGCCCTTCAGGGTATGGCGCGGTCGGCGCCAGCGGAAAGTCCCTTTTGGCGCAGCACGACGGAGAGCCGTGAGCGCGAGATGCGCACACCGGAGCGCGTCTCGATCTCGTCGACCAGCCGCGACAAGGTCCAGTTGGGGCGATCCGCCACCGGCCCGGACAGTACCTCCTCGGCGACGGCCAGAGCGCACGCGGCCTTGACCGGAGCTGGTCCCGGGCCACGGAGCGCCGCAGCGCGTCGACCCCGCCCTTCATGAAATCGCTGCGCCAGAGCCGGACGGTATCCTCGCGCACGCCAATGGCCTCGGCGATGCGCAGGCTGGTCTAGCCCGCCAGGGTCAGGAGGATCGCCCGAGCCCGATCGGCTTCGCCGCGCGCTCGCGACCAGCTGAGCTCCTCCAGTTCGCGTCGTTGCTCGATACTCGCCACAACAGGAGACCTGCCTGCCATGATCCGCCTCCCGCATTCGATCAGGGAAGGGAATCATGGCCAGCATCCGTTGGCTACCCCGCTGAAACCTGCTTAGGAGGGCTCACGAGGCATAAAGCTTCTTTGAGGAGTGGCTCGCCAGCGTTTTCACATAGTCTCGACGCAGGAGAGACCTTAGAGGATTGGATTATTGTTTTGAGCCGAAGCCCAAGCTCTGGCTTAAATGAAGCGTAATGTCGGTTTGGGGGCAGCTCCGTTGGGTTAGCTCCTTCCTCTTGCGTGAGTACAAAAAGGAAAGCGCCCTCTCTTCCTAAGGGGCGCTTCAAGGTCCGGCCCGTAGGGGCAAAGTCGCGGTACCGGTAGAGCACAACTATTCAATTCTAACTGCTTCGTCATGTCGGTGAAGTACGACGGAGAACTACGCAACCTGTTACGGAGCAGAGGCTACTCTCGATGTTCCCAACATCGTCTCCCTTGATGAGGGATATGGAGTTATACTCAAAAGACAGACAAGGCAGCGCAAAATTGCCAAGATTGGCTGTCGTGATCAACCGTGAGGGCAGAGGAGGTCCGCGGCTTGAGCACCATGCCGTTTCTCACTGGCGGCGGCACTATGAGTGCACGCATCCAGGCATACGATTGGTCATCCTCTCCGGTCGGTCGTGCCGAGACCTGGCCGCCCTCGCTCCGCGTCACGATCAGCAACATGCTGCGATCCAAAATGCCCACCTACCTGCTGTGGGGACCGGAGCTGATTACCTTCTACAATGACGCCTGTCTCCCTCTGCGCGGCCTCAGGACAGAGGCGCTTGGACAGCCTCTGCGGCAGGCCTGGGCGGAAATCTGGGATGTTGCCTCACCACTCGTTGCGCGAGCACGTGGCGGAGAGGCAACCTATGTCCAGGACGTGCCTGTCTGGATTGTGCAGCGAAAGGGCTATCCCGAGGAGACATGGTGGAACGCTTCCTTTAGCCCCGTCATAGCGGAGAGCGGCGATGTGGGCGGTGTGCTCATCGTCATCCATGAAACCACTGAGCGGGTCTTTGGCGAACAGCGGCTCCAGTTCCTGGTCGACCTGAGCACCCGATTGCGCGGAACCTCTGACGCCTGTGGCGTCATGGCCTTGGCTGCCAAAATGCTCGGCCGTCATCTGAAGGCCAGCCGCGTTGGATATGCCGAGTTCAGCGAGACTGGCAGATCGTTTACGGTCGAGCGTGACTGGACCGAGGGATCAACTCCCAGCTTCGCAGGCCAGTATCAGGTTAGCGACTTTGGTCCGCTCGTCGAAAGCGAGTTGCGGGCAGGACACACAGTCCACATCAATGACGCACAGACGGATCTGCTTACAGCAGCGGCAAACATCGCTACGCAGTTCCTCAGGACCGGCAAGCGCGCCACCATCATCGCACCGTTGATCCGAGACAATCGCCTGGTTGCAGCGCTTTTTGTCCACCAGAGCGAGCCACGTCACTGGCGGGATGATGAGGTGACGCTGGCGCAGGAGGTGGCCGAACGCACTTGGACGTCGGTCCTTCGAGCTCGGGCTGAAATGGCCCTGCGGGAGAGCGAGGCCCGTTTCCGGCAATTCGCCGAGCATTCGACCGACATGCTCTGGATCATGAATGCCGACACGCTGCAGATGGAGTACGTCAGCCCTGCCTTCGAGCGCGTCTGGGGCTGGTCACCGGAGATGCTCCAGCACCGTGATCAATGGGCGGAGAGCCTCCACCCGGAGGACCGCGAGAGTGCGCTGCAAACTACCGAACGGGTTCTTCGAGGCGATACCGTCATCCACGAATACCGCATCGTTCGGCCGGACGGAAGCATGCGCCATATCCACGCCACTGGGTTTCCGATCTTTGACGAACACCAACAGATTCGACGGATTGCAGGCATTGCCAAGGACATCACCCAGCACGATGGTTCTACGGTCTACGTGGTCGATAGCAATGAGACCTCGCGCCGGGAGCTGTGCCTCCTGCTTCAGGGAGCCAGCTATGAGGTGAAGACGTTTGCCTCCGCACAGTCCTTTCTGGAGGTGGCGCCGGTGCTGGTGCCCGGCTCTGTGGTGCTCGACGTCCGTAACCCTGAGACCGGCGAACTGACAATCCCCCGAGAGGTGAAGGTGCGGCGTTCAAGTCTGCCGACAATCGTGATTGGCGAGGCACGCGGGGACGTTGCGGTTGGGGTCCGAGCGATGAAGGCGGGCGCGGTGGATTTCCTCGATGTGCCTTATGCCCCCGAACAGCTTCTTGACGCGCTCGCCTCCGCTCAGGCAACCATCCGGGAGAGAGCGGAGCGGGATCAGGCCACCGAGCGGGTGAGGGCGCTCATTGCGGCGCTGCCAGCCCGCGAACGGGAGGTGCTGGACGGACTCTTGGCTGGGGGCACCAATAAAACGATTGCACGGGATCTTGGGCTCAGCCCGCGAACGGTGGAGGCGCACCGGGCCCGCATCATGGAACGGCTGGGTGCTCAAAGCCTGCCCGAACTGGTGCAAATTGCGGTTGCGGCAGGCTTGCAGCCCAAACCGCCGGACGGGTGAGGCACCCGGGACGTGCGCGAGATGCAGCTCCTAGCAGTCTCAGGTTTGCGTCTCTCAGTGTGGCCGGACCACCTCTGAGAATGGAACGGTCAGGACTGTTTCGCCAGATCCATCCGCAATCTCGATAGCCGCATTTCGCCCCAAGTCTGCAACCTCGTCTACGAGCTCTCGGGCCACCTTCAGAGCTTCTGCGAAGGCGGCATCGACGTCTGGCAGCTCTGTGCCGTCCGGATCAACCTCAAGCTTATCGCCGTTTCGGATGTGGAGGAAGTACAGGGGCATCATGGTACCAAACCTGTTCTGGATGAGAAGTATAGGCTTCTGACCAACCCCCGCCTAGCCCCTGCCGGAGGAGGTAGAGAACAACTGGATTGCACGAAGTATCGCAAAGGTCAGAATTTGCGAACAGTGAACTGAGAGCCGTTGTACAGGCACCGGATCGTGGATTAAGCCAGCGGAGAAGGTTCCGAATATGCTTCGCTTGATGTTTGATGAGCGCTCCCGCGCGATAAGCCGGGAGCGCTCATTGAAACCGGAGATGCTTACGCCACGCGATTGAAACGCTGCGCGGTTTTGTCCGCCTGTACTGTGACAGTCTTGGTGGCTGCGTCGGCCATCTGGAGAGTGAGCTCGGCAAGACGTCGATTATTCTCGATTGTCTGTTCCAGGTTGTCGCGCAGCAGCGAACTCTGCACCTCGAAGATTTCGGTCATTGATCGGCAACGGGCAAGCGCTTGCAAGCCTTCGAGGTTGCGTTGCAGACGCTGTTGGGTGCGGGCAACCACCTCACGCGAAACGTCTTGCAGACCATGCGCGAGCGTCGTGCTGGACTGGGCCACAGCCCGTAAGTTGTGTGCTGCCTCTTCACTAAGCCCCAGCGCGCCACCATCAGGACGGCCACCCGGCTGCAGGCTTTGGCCAGTCGAGTAGCGGGCCAGCTCCGAGAAGGCTCCGAAACTGTTGGCGACCGCCTCCTGCATGGCCTGAGCCATGGTCTGAGCGCTCTCCACGCCAGCGCGCAGAGTGTCGGCGACGTCCTCGGTCACCCGCTGCACGGTCTCAGTTTGCTCACGGGCGTGTCGAGCCTCGGTTCGTTTGGCCTCATCGAAGTTTGCCATTTTATCCTCCACTGTCTCGGCTATTGTGTTGACTTCCTCGTCACTCAGCACTTGGAGCACCGCTGGAAGCAGCTCTTTGCGGTCGTCTCGGATGTGTTGCTGGAATATGCGTCTCAGCTCCGTGATCTTACCGAGGAACTCGCCACCGTTCTTCGGCATACTCTCGATTTCGGCCAGGAGCGCACTGGTTCGCTCATTGTCATTATGGGCCTCCTGCAGGAGATCGCCCATTCCGTGCTGTCTCAGAACCGGGAAGAGGTGCTCTTCCTGAAGGGCGGCCAGGAGCGCGAGTTCGTCCTTCAGGTCGGCGAACAGGCGCTCACGGGTCCTGATTGCACCGTCAGACGTGGCGAGTAGCTTCTCGAAGAGCTCGTTCGCCTTGTCCGGCGGTGTCTGACTGAATGGTCTGGTGGCAGACATGATTGCTTCCTAGCTATAGGAGAGGTGCTGAAGGTGCTTAAAGCCATGCTGCGCCAAGTAACGGAAGCTGCGGGCTTAAGCGGCGCAAACTCGCACAAACATCGTAACACTAATGGCGCTCGCCTTAACCGGCAGTGCCCGGCCAGCTGAGCGGGAGCATTGTTTTTGGCTTAGCCGTTGCGGGAGAGATGTTGGAGCTCCAGCCGGTATCTGTGCGCCCTCTGGAGCGCCTCGGCCGCACGCCTCTCGTGAAACGAACGCTGGAACTCGGTACAGGCTCGACGCGCATCATCGATGTGCATCTGGGCTGCAGCCTCGCAGGCTCTGATGCGGGAGCCGAGTTCGTTGCAAACTTCAGTCATTGTTGTTCCTCTTGGGTTACGAATAGCGACTGGCGCTCTCGACAGCGTCTGCGCAGGGTGAGAGCAAGCCGTTCAACGGCGATACTTCAAGCGACGAAGGAATGGCGGTGCTGGGGCTGCCGCAGCGTTGCCACAAGTTCCAAACAAGGCTGGCGTTTCTGCCTGTGCATGGCTCTCATCTTGCTCTTGATGTGCTCTTTCAGCTTTGGATCGAGAGTTCGCGTTTGGACGTTCTCCAGTTCGACTTCGGCAGAAAAATCAATATCACCAAGCGTATGAAGAACCTCTCTTATCGTGGCATCTATGCTCGGCGAGTACATACATCGGGTCTGGTAGACGTTACTGGGCATGATTTCCTCTTGTTATTGTTTCTTCTTGGCCCAAAAGATGATCGGATTAACCTAGTTTAACAAGCATAAAGCAGTGCGTAGGATTACGACGGATCCTTACGTATCCCTCTGGAAACACGTGTCCGAGTAGGCATTGGAATCCCCACTGAGGTGCATTTATTGGGTGCGTTTCCTCCGAATGCTAAACCTGATCCCACCAGCCAACGGTGAGTAAAGCGAATTGCGCAGCAGGTGCCTTCCTGGGCTCTTGATGGATTGAGTAGTCTGTCTGCCCTACCGACTGAGGCTCCGCATCTGTCCGGCGATCTGGCGCCACTCCTGCCGCAGCGTGTGCTTTCCCATGAACAACGACAGGTGCCCGCATCGTGCGACGGCCGTCTGGATCCGCCGGGCAGGAGTGCCGACCAGACGGCGGACTGCAAGCAGCTGGACCGGTGGCGTGACGTCGTCGTGCTCGCCGGCCAGCAGGAACAGCGGGGCCCTGACGCACGAAAGATTGGCCGGTCGGCCAAGCGCCTGAAACTCGCTTCGGGCGAGTTCGTTGCGTCGGAACAGATGCTCCACGACCTCAAGGTAGAAGATGTCAGGAAGGTTGACGGTCCACTGGTGCCAACGCCGATAGCGCTCAAATAGGTCTTCCGGCGCATCCTGGCCAACCTGCAGGACCTCGGCGGCCGCGGCCGGGTCCGGTGCAGCGGCACCCCATAAATCCAGCATGCGTTGTCCGAGGATCAGGCCGTCGCCTGCGCGAATCAGGCCCTCAAAGACCTCCGGTGCCGTGGCACGCGTGCCCGCAACCATGCTCGAGGGGGCGGCAAGATCGATCGGGGAGCCTGCCAGTGCCATGCTGCGGATCATCTGCGGGAAGCGGGCGGCGAACATCAGCGACAGCCAGCCGCCCTGGCACAGCCCGATCAGGTTCACCACTCCCCCAAGGTCCTGCACCACGACAGTCAGATCGGCGAGGTAGCTGTCGATGGACAGAAATCGCATCGACGGGACGGCAGACTTGCATTCCACCACACACAGTCTGGCCAATCCTTCGCCCAAGAGGCTCTCGACCAAGCTGTGCCCAGGGGCGAAGTCGGCAAGGACGGCGCCGTGGAGCGAAAAGGGAGCCACAACCAGCGTGGGCACGCCGGCCGCCTGATGCGAAAACTCCCGGACCCAAAGGGTCGGCAGCTCCAGCCGGACCGCATGGGGCGTCGCCCAGTCTGGTTCCGGAACGACAGGGTGGATGGACGCAGCCGTCAGGGAGCTGTTGAGGGTATGCAGGGCAGCCTCGCCCGCGTAGGTCGCCGCCAAGACGGGCCAGACCCAAGGAGTCCAGATGGGGAACTCAGCCTTCATGGCCCCGTGCCTTGCAAACATCGGACCTGCAATTCCGCCATGACACCTGATTATCCCAATCTAGCCGGGCAAGGACCACATCAAACCTCTCGGAATGATGCTTACGGGATCCCCGTCCGAACGGCGCCCGTGCGGCGGGCGAATGCGTCGGCCAGCGGACTGGCGGTCAAGCCATGCGCCACGATGCTGAGGATCACTGTCCAGGCCACCGCCGCGGTGAGCGTCTCACTCCCCGGCAGGCTGGCGTCGAGCACGATAATGGCGAACACAATGCTGGCCAAGCCTCTGGGACCGAACCACCCCAGGAAGAGCCTGCCGTCGGCCCTGATGCCCGTGCCGGCCAGCGCCACCCAGACCGGAACCATGCGGATCGCGGTGAGGCTCAGGACGGCATAGGCCAAGACCTCCCAGCTCAACTGTCCTAGGGCTTGGCCGATCACGGCGGCGCCGAACAGGACCCAGGTCAGCAGGGCAAAGATGTCGCCGGCTCCTTCTGCCGCGAGGAGCACCTCATGCTTCTGCTCCTGCTGCCGCGCGAGGCCGCCGGCCACCAGCCCGCCGACGAAGCAGGCGATGAAGCCGCTCCCGCCCAGTGTCTGGGTGGCCGCAAAGGCCGTGAATGCCAATGCGACTGCGGGGAGCTGTTGCCAAACTGCGGTTGTCCAGCCGTGTTCAGCGGCAAATCTCAGGGCCCGTACACCCACAAATGCCAAGCCTGCGCCGACGACGAACCCGATGCCGATCTCCTCGACGAAGTGGCCGAGCACCAGCTCCCATGATCCGCCGGTCGGTTCCGTGGCCAGCTCCAACAGGATTAGGAGGACTGGGACGCAGATGCCGTCGTTGAGCCCGCTCTCCACATTCAGGCCCTCGCGGATGGGCGGGGGGACGGCGGGATTGCTCACCACCGCCTTTCCTAAGGCGGCATCGGTAGGAGCCAGCATGGTGGCGAGCAGGGCGCATGGGTTAATTCCAAGGGTCGGGAACAGCAGCGTGGCGGCCCCGGTGCCCAGCAGGATGGTCAACGGGAGACCAATGGCCAAAAGGCGCTCCGGGATGGCGTAATTGAGCTTTAGGACCCGGAGGTCGGCATTGGCGGCATCGGTGAACAGGACCAGCGCCAGCGTGAGTTCGGCCAGGATCCGAAGGCTCTGGGCATGAACATCGAGCGTGAGCCAGCTCAGGCCCGCTGGCCCAACCGCCAGACCGAAGACCGTAAACACCAAGGCGCCGGCCACCGGAGTGTGCTCCAGCCGCCCTGCCACCAGACTATAGACGAAGGCGAAGGCAAAGAGGATGGCGATGTTCTGGTACATGGTCGCCTTTCCCTTGTTAGGGCCGCCTTCGCCCCATGTTCCCTTTTGGGGCGACAGCCCCCTCACTTGTCGTGCCGCTTCGCCCCGTAAGAGCTGGCAACATCATGGCGCGGATGGGACCAGCTGGCTTGATACTTCAGGACAGGCCCGTGACTGAACGGGACAGCGGCAGGGAAAGAGCCGGCACACTTTGTGGTCGGGCCGCAATCGCCGTTAACGAATGTCGGCTCGATCCTAGTCACGGTGCCGGCGTTTGACAGGGCCGACCGTGCGGTCCAGACGCCCACTGCTTGGTAGGTCGACGGCCGCTCCGGGGACGCCTCGGTGATCCAAACTGTCAATGGATTGTCCCCGCCGGTCAAGCACGGGGCTCCCGGTAGCCTATACTGATTCCATAGACCGTTGATCCCAGAGGGCGAAGCACGGGTGTTCCCGACGACTTGCTGCTGGGGAGGTCCAGGGAGGATCACACCATGCACCGAAAGATCCGTTCGCGTATAAGCGATGGGCTTACAAAGCCAGCGCTGGGCCTTCTCGCTGTCATGGCCGTTATGGGCGCTCCTGCGCCAGCCGCGCGGGCGGAGGAGGGGCAGGCTCAGAGCATCCTGAAAGCTATGGCGGACTATGTCAGCCGGCAGGAGAACCTCTCCATCAAGTTTGATGCTGACGTGGAAGTCGTGACGCCGGCCGTCGAAAAGATCCAATTCAGCGCCTCGGGTGACGTCACCTTGAGCCGCCCGAACAAGTTCCGCGTCAGCCGCACCGGCGGGTACGCCGATGTCGAACTCATCTCGGATGGATCCAACGTGACGGTCTATGACCGCGGCGGCAACCGGTTCGCCCAGGTTCCGGCCAGCGGCACTTTCGATGAAGTCGTTGACAGGCTCCGGACCGAGGCCCCGCTCGAATTGCCGGGTGCCGATCTCCTGCTGTCGAAGCCCTACGAGGAACTGATGGCAGGAGTGCTGGAAGCCAAGCATATCGGTCGCGGTGTCATCGAGGGCGTCGAGTGCGAACATCTCGCCTTCCGCAACCTCGACACCGACTGGCAGATCTGGGTCGAAGTCGGCGATAAGCCGGTGCCACGCAAATACGTCATCACCAGCAAGGCGGTGGGCGCCGCGCCCCAGTACACGCTGCGGCTCAGGGAGTGGAAGACTGGTGTCAGCCCGGCCCCGGATGCCTTTGCGTTCAAGCCGCCGGAAGGCTCCAGCGGCGTTGCGATCACTGTCCTTAAAGACATCGATGAGATCCCGGCCGGCGTCGTTCCCGGAGGTGCGAAATGAACATCCTCAAACACATGAGCCTTGCTGCGCTGGCCCTTACGGCCGGTGGGGCGGCCCTGTTCTGGAGCGGCGATGCATCCGTTCCATCGGGCTCGTTCATCAGCCAGGCTGAAGCCAGGGTCGGACGGCCCGCCACGCCGATGAGCTATGCCGGCGTGGCGCGCCGAACCACACGGCGGACCGTAGCCGCCGGAGCGGCGGTCGGAGCCGCGGCGGCGGGCACGTATTATTATGCCGCTCCCGGATGCTATCAGGTCGTGAACTCCTACGGCCAGATCGTCTACCAGTGTCCATAATCGGCCCTGATCGGAGTGGACCGTGAGCGCAAGGCGTCTCCATGCCATGGCCGGTACCCTGTGGGGTCTGGTATTCCTGATCTTGGTTCAGGTTGGTACCGGTCCAGCCTGGGCTCAGACCGCTTCGGCTCCGGCCGCCCCGCCCCAGGTCCAGGAGCTCCTGAAGCTTCTCGACGATCCGGCCACCCGAACCTGGATTGACCAACAAAGGCAGATGACGGCGCCAAGGGAGGCGCCGTCACAACAAACGCCGCAGCAACCGCAGGACATGAACTCCGAGATGCTGGCGACGCGGGTCGAGGCGCTGCGGACGCATCTGGCCTCCCTGGCGGCGGCGGTTCCCCGTCTTCCCCAAGAGGCCGAACGGGCCGGTAGTCTGCTGTCGCAGGAGATCCAGAGCCGACCCGCTTTCGATGTCATTCTCCTCGTGCTTGGCTTTCTCGGCCTTGGCGCCGGAGCCGAGTGGATCTTCAGATGGGCCACCGCGTCTGCGGGTGAACGGATTGTCTCCCATCCGGTAGGAACGGCGAACGAACGGGTGCGGATGATTGGCTGGCGCCTGGCGTTCGGCCTGGCTCACGTGGCAATCTTCGCTTTGGGCAGCATTGGCGCGTTCCTCGTCTTCGACTGGCCGCCCCTGCTGCGGCGGATCGTGCTCGCCTATTTGGTTGCGGCGCTCCTGCTCCGGCTCGCCCTTCTGGTGAGCCGGATCCTGCTCTCGCCCCAGGCGGTCGGCCACCACGATCCTGAGGCTCTGCGCGTCATTCCCATGGACACCCCGGCAGCGTGGTTCTGGCACCGCCGCCTGGTGCTGTTCGTCGGCTGGTTTGCGTTCGGCTGGGCGACCGTCGAACTCGTGCGGACCCTCGGGTTCTCAGCCGACGGGCGCAGGCTTATCGCATACGTTCTCGGGCTCGGCCTTCTGGCCATCGCAGTCGGGGCCGTCTGGAGATGGCCTGCTTCAGCCGCATTTGGACCGGAGACATCGAACCGTCCATCCCGTCACCATGTTCTTGGGACGTGGCTGCTGTCGCTTTACTTCGTTCTGCTGTGGGGATTGTGGGTCGCAGGGCTGATCGGCCTGTTCTGGCTCTTGGTCGTGGCCGCCGTGTTGCCCCAAGCGGTGAAGATCACCAAAGCCTCTGCCCGTCATCTTCTGCGACCTTTGGAGACTGCCGATCCCACCCACAACCACGAGCTCGGAGCCGTCTATCTTGATCGGGGCATTCGGGCCCTTCTGATCGTCGGAGCCGCCCTGTTCCTTGCCTGGGTGTGGGGGATCGACTGGGGCGAGATGACCAGCCGTGACACCGTCGTCACGCGCCTCGTCAGGGGCGTGCTCAGCAGTATCGTGATCCTGCTGATCGCCGATCTCCTCTGGCAGGTCGTGAAGACACAGATCGACCACAGACTGTCGCGCCTGCACTCCGAGGCGGCTCCTGGCAGTGAGGAGGCCCTGCGCCAAGCTCGGGTCCGAACGCTGCTGCCGATGTTCCGCATGGCGGCCTTCATCGTCCTGGCCACGGTGGCCGTGCTGATGGCGCTCTCATCGCTTGGGGTCGAGATCGGCCCGCTCATTGCCGGCGCGGGCATCTTCGGCGTTGCCATTGGTTTCGGCTCGCAGACGCTGGTGAGAGACATCATCAGCGGGATCTTCTATCTGCTCGACGATGCCTTTCGGGTCGGCGAGTACATCCAGAGCGGGTCTTACAAGGGCACCGTGGAGAAGCTCGGTTTCCGCTCGGTGAAGCTGCGCCACCACCGTGGTCCGGTCTTCACGATCCCGTACGGGCAGCTTGGGGCGGTGGAGAACATGAGCCGCGACTGGGTCATCGACAAGATGACCATCAACGTCACTTACGACACCGACCTGGACATGGCCAAGAAGGTTATCAAGCAGGTCGGCAAGGAACTGGCAGCGGATCCGGAGTTCGCATCCAACATCATCGAGCCGCTGAAGATGCAGGGTGTGGAGCAGTTCGGCGACTTCGCCATCCAGCTGCGGATGAAAATGATGACGCGCCCCGGCGAGCAGTTCGTGATCCGGCGCAAGGCCTTCGGGATGCTCAAGAAGGCCTTCGATGAGAATGGCCTGAAGTTCGCCTTCCCGACTGTGCAGGTGGCCGGCCGCGACGAGGCCGAGCCCGCCGCAGCCCGACAGGTCCTCACCCTTGTCAAAGGCAAGCCGCCCGAGGAGGGCGGCTAGGCCAGCAACCTGCGTTTGTTCCCAACTGTCAAAGGAAAGTCCTAAGGGGTCAAGCAGGCGGATGCGGGAACAGCCATGATGGTGCCGGTACGGCAGCAGTAGGCCTGTCGGGAAAGGAGGAAGGAGCCATGGAAATGCCATTCACTCAAAGAGCTGATGAGCCGGCGTCTTGCAATGGATCCGGGCTCCTGACCGAGGACCTGCGCCGCGTGCTACGCACTGAGCTGCTCCGGGACACCTGTTCCGCCACGACGGTCGCCCGTCTGTTCTCGATGCACCGCCGCACTTTGAACCGGCACCTGCGCACGGAAGGACACGCGTTCCGGCAGGTGGCCAATGAGGTCCGCTTCGAGATCGCGTGCGAGTTGCTGGAGAACACCGACATGGGGCTCAGCCAGATTGCGGCGGTCCTGCGATACTCCGAGCTGAGCGCCTTCACCCGTGCCTTCCGGCGTTGGTCAGGGCAGACCCCAACTGCGTGGCGAGCCAGCCATCCCCACGCCCGGAAACTGCGGCGGCTCAGCAACTCACTCCGGCGGGGACGTCAAAGCAAACTCGCCTGAGCCGGTGAATCCTTTCCAAAGGCGGCCATGAAAAGGCTTCCCGCTTCAAGGGACCGTTCAATCTCATGATGCGCCTATACGCTCCAAAAGCAGAGAGAGCAGATGGGACCCAAGCGCTGGCGCAGTCAGCATCCGCTCATCGTCCGGCTCTGGAGGGAGACTTGGACAGCGGTCCGCCCGGGCTTAGCCAAGCCGTGGATCCCGCTCATTTCCGCAGGGCAGTCCTAAACTGTCAATTCGATGACCCATTGAATCAAGCACCGATGCGGAGAGGGATCATACTTACCCCCGAACGCAAGACGGGCAATCGCGGACATGGCTTGAGCCTGACCGCCGCAAACCCTTGGGACAACCGGCGAGCCAGCAAGGCAGCCCCGTCGGGAGCATAGCGTGGAGGCCATTATGACAATTGCAGTTCCAGCTCAGGACAGGCCTCAGCTCGGCCGGCGGCATGACAAGTACGACCGGCTCGTCGCGACGGCCAAGTCTCTCCCGAAGCTGAAGGTCGCCGTGGCGCACCCGTGCGATGTGGCCTCGCTGGGAGCCGTGTTCGAGGCGGCCGAGCTTGGCCTGATCGAACCTATCCTCGTTGGGCCGCAGGCCAGGATCGGAGCCGCCGCGGAGGCGCTCGGCAAGGATGTCTCGAAGATGCGCATCGTCGAAGCCCCCCACAACCATGCGGCCGCCGAGAAGGCCGTCGAGCTCGTCAGGGCTGGGGAAGCCGAAGCCCTGATGAAGGGCAGCCTGCACACGGACGAGCTCATGGGCGCCGTGGTCCGCCGCGAGGGTGGCCTCCGCACAGCCCGCCGGATCAGCCACTGCTTTGTCATGGACGTGCCTGGCCATGACACGGCGCTGATTATCACCGACGCCGCGGTGAACATCGCCCCAACGCTGGAGGACAAGATCCACATCGTCCAGAATGCTATTGACTTGGCACGGGCCCTCGGGGCCGATCCTGTGAGGGTTGCGATCCTCTCGGCGATGGAAACAGTCAACCCGAAGGTGCCCTCGACCATCGAGGCCGCAGCCTTGTGCAAGATGGCCGACCGGGGGCAGATCACCGGCGGCATTCTCGACGGACCTCTCGCGCTCGACAATGCCATCGATCTCGGCGCGGCGAAGATCAAGAAGATTCAGTCGCCGGTTGCCGGGCAGGCGAACGTGCTTGTGGTTCCGGATCTCGAAGCCGGCAACATGCTCGCCAAGAGTCTGACTTTCCTAGCCGATGCGGATGCCGCCGGCATCGTGCTCGGCGCCCGCGTGCCGATCATCCTCACGAGCCGGGCCGACTCGACCATCGCCCGGCTGGCCTCCTGCGCCGTGGCCTCGCTTGTGGCCGATGCTCAGCGCAAGCAACTCGCCCTCCCGGAGGTCTGAACCATGATTCCCGTCCTCATCGTCCTCAACGCCGGATCATCGAGCCTCAAGTTCCAGGTCTACGACGCGCCGGATGGCGCGGAGCCGCGGCTCGTCTGGAAAGGCCTCTATGAAGGGTTGGGGGGATCAGCCCATTTCCTCGTCAAGGACACGGGCGGTTCACTCCTGGACGAGATGACGTGGAGCTCCGGCGACGGTTTCGGTCACGAGGAAGCGCTGATGCACCTCGTGTCGTGGTTGAGCCAGTTCCGGGAGGAGCGCAAGCCTGTGGCCATCGGCCATCGCGTCGTTCACGGCGGCGAGGCCTTCTCCGGCCCGGTCCTCATCGACGAAGCCGTGATCCAGACCTTGGAGACGCTGGTGCCGCTCGCACCCTTGCACCAGCCTCACAATCTGGAGCCGATCCGGATCGTGCGCCGGCGCCTGCCCGGGATGCCGCAGGTCGCCTGCTTTGACACCGCCTTCCATCAGACTCAGTCCGAGATCGCTAGGATGTTTGCCCTGCCACGTGAGATGCGCGAGCGTGGCGTCAAACGTTACGGCTTCCACGGGCTGTCCTACGACTACATCGCATCCGTGCTGAAGGACTACGATCCGCACCTCGCCGAGGGGCGAGTGATTGTTGCCCACCTCGGGAATGGCGCGAGCCTGTGTGCCCTCAACAAGGGGGCGAGCATCGCGACCACCATGGGCTTCTCGGCCCTCGACGGCCTGCCAATGGGAACGCGCTGCGGCGCCGTCGATGCGGGCGTGGTCTTCTTCATGCTCCGCGAGATGAAGCTGAGTCCGGAGGAAGCTGAACGCATCCTCTACACCAAGTCTGGCCTTCTTGGCGTCTCCGGGCTGTCGAACGACATGCGGGTGCTCCGGTCGAAAGTTGAGACGAATGCCGACGCCAAGCGAGCCATCGACCTCTTCGTCTACCGCATTACACGGGAAATCGGCTCGCTGGTCGCGGCGCTTGGCGGGCTCGACGGGCTCGTGTTCACGGGTGGCATCGGCGAGAACGACGTCGCGACCCGGGCTGAGGTGATCGCCGGCCTTGCATGGGCCGGCCTCGCCCTCAACGAGGCCGCCAACCGCATCGGCGGACCACGGATCTCTGCCGGATCCGGCCCCCCAGCCTGGGTCATCCCCACCAACGAGGAACTCGTGATCGCCCGGCAGACCCGCGGCGTGCTCGGCGCCATGCCGGCCAAACTCGCATCCTGAACTGAATGCTGAATAGGGAGAACGAAGCTATGGAAGCCGTGAAGACGAAACAGGACGAAGCCAAGGCCCAGCAGGAGCTCGGTGACGAGACGTTCATGTCGGCGGCCGACCTGCGGAACTACATGACCGAGATGCAGATGGCGAAAGCCATGAAGTCGGTCGACGGCATGGACCGGGCCGAGAAGGCGCGCCAGGATCTGATCAAGCGCATGGCCGAGCCTATCGACCTGACGCCGGAGCGCCTGCAGGAAATCCTGCAGCCGCTGAAGTCGAAGCTGAAGGCGGCGGCGGAACGCGGCCAGACCGAGCTGATGGTGATGCGCTTCCCCAATGCCATCTGCACGGACCATGGACGGGCGATCAACAACTCGGATCCGGCCTGGCCCGACACCCTCACCGGGCGTCCACGCCAGGCTTACGAGCTGTGGCGCGACCAGCTCCGGCCTGCCGGCTTCAGATTGTCGGCGCTGATCATCGAATGGCCAGGCGGATTGCCGGGCGACGTCGGCTTCTTCCTCAAATGGGGCGACACCAAGCAGTGAGCGTGTCCGTACGCAGCCACTGACAGGACAAGAGACATGCAAAGAGTCGAATCCAGGACCAAAGAACGGGACAACAGCGGGCAGGATCGCCTGACGGAGCTCGCCCGCTCGCAAGCGAAGGTGACCGAGGTTTATCACGAGCGCTGCACCAAGGCGGTGCAGCGTTACCTCGATGCTGTGAAGGCGGCAGGTGAGCCATTGCGGGACGGATCGGTTCGCTCGGCGTCGCCCCTGGACTTCTGGCGCGACGCCAGCGCCTATTGGCTCGATTACACACAGCGCTCGATCCTGTTCTGGGACACCCTGCGCCAGCGCGGCAACAACTGGATCGAGCACGAGAAGGCGGGCAAGCCACCGTTGCTCGACTTCGACTGGGAGATGGTGGCGGATGCCCGCACCTTCGAGCATCCCGTGAACTACGCTCTCGTGCAGATTATCCCGCCGGCTGGCATCAAGACCGACCCGGAACTCCGACCTTACGTCATCATCGACCCGCGGGCCGGCCATGGGCCCGGCATCGGGGGCTTCAAGCAGGAATCGCAGGTGGGCGTGGCGCTCAAGGCGGGCCACCCGGTCTACTGCGTGATCTTCTTCCCCGAGCCGATGCCCGGGCAGACCCTCGCGGATGTGTCCCGCGCCGAGGCCAAATTCCTGCGCATTGTCGGCGAGCGTCACCCCAAGACCCGCAAGCCCGTCCTGTTCGGCAACTGCCAGGGCGGCTGGGCCTCAATGCTGGTCGGCGCCGTCGAACCGGACCTGGTCGGACCCATCGTGATCAACGGGGCGCCGATGTCGTATTGGGCCGGCAATGACGGCGAGAACCCGATGCGCTATGCCGGCGGCATGCTCGGCGGCCTCTGGCCGGCGCTGCTCGCCAGCGATCTCGGCGCCGGCAAGTTCGATGGCGCCAACCTTGTCGAGAACTTCGAGTACCTCAATCCGGCCAACACCTACTTCGACAAGTACTACACCCTCTTCTCCAAGATCGACACGGAGCCGGAGCGCTTTCTCGAATTCGAGCGCTGGTGGGGCGGCTTCTTCCTGATGAACCGGCAGGAGATTAAGTGGATCGTCGAAAACCTGTTCGTGGGCAACAATCTGGCGGCCGGCGATGCCGAATGGTCCGAGGGACGAGCCTTCGATCTGCGGGCGATCAAGTCGCCGATCATCCTGTTCGCCTCGCTCGGCGACAACATCACGCCGCCGCAGCAGGCCTTCAACTGGGTGGCGGATCTCTATCCGACCACCGAAGCCTTGAAGGCGAACGGGCAGGTCATCGTCGGCCTGATGCACAAGAGCGTCGGCCATCTTGGCATCTTCGTGTCCGGTGCCGTCGCGAAACGCGAGTACACCCAGATCGCTGACCTGATCGAGTACATCGAGCATCTGCCGCCCGGTCTCTACAGAATGCAGGTCGAGGAGCAGAAGGCGAACGGGAGCGTGCGCTACGACGTGCTGCTGACCGAGATGCCGGTCGAGGATCTGCAGGTCCTGCAGAAGTACAGCCGCAACGACGAGATGCCGTTCGCAGCGGTCGAAAAGACGTCCGAGGCGCTCGCTTCCGCCTATGAGACCTTCGTGCACCCGTTCGTGGCGCCGCTGGTCACCCCGGCCGCGGCGGGGCTGATCCGGGCGTTCAATCCCCAGCGGGCGCAACGCTGGGCGGTGTCGGATCTCAATCCCTTCCTGTGGCCGCTCAAGGGCATGGCCGACATGGCCAAGGCCAACCGGGCGCCGCGGGACAATGACGGTCCCATGGTGGCAATGGAGCGTTGGACCGCCACCATCACCTCCGCCTCGTGGGATCTCTATCGCGACCTGCGCGATGCGGCGGTGGAGAATACCTTCTTCCGAACCTACGGCCCCGCCGGCATCAGCATGGCCGCAGAGGAGAAGGAAGCCGTCGCGGAAGAGCCCATCGACGTTCGCAATGCCCCCTTGGTGAAGGAGGCGCTGGCGCATATCGAGGAGGGCGACCGGACAGAGGCGATGGTCCGCGCCGTGCTGCTCCTGATGAAGGCCGGCACGGGACGGCGGCGGCTCTCGACCCTGAAGCGAGCCCGCGAGGTCATCAGCCGGGATCTCGGCCTGCTCGACATGACGACGGAGGCCGCCCGCGCGATCATCCACGAGCAGTCGTTCATCGTCGACTTCGAACCGGTGAAGGCGCTCACGGCACTTCCCAAGCTCCTGCGGACCTCCGCCGACCGGCACCGGCTGCTCAACATGCTCGACCATCTGGAGAGCCGGATCGTGGCCAACGACAAGCAGGTCACCCTGATCGGCGAGATCCGGCGTCTCCTGTCCGAAGACGGGACAGGAGACAAGACAGGCGGCAGGGCGAAGGCCGAGCCGATCACCGTGACGCTGGTGGAGCATCAGGCGGAGGGCCGTCCCGGGGCGGCCGCCAAGACCGCCAAGCATGGTGCCACTCGTCGCTCCAGTGACACCCGACGCACGAGGGCAAGCTCATGAACGATCAACCCACCGACCTGACCAAAGTCGCGATCCAGTCGAAGATCCTGCATGGCAAGCGGGCCCTCATCATCGGCGTCGCCAATGAGCATTCGATTGCCTATGGCTGCGCCCGGGTCTTCCGTGAGCTAGGCGCCGATCTGGCCGTCACCTACCTCAACGAGAAGGCCAAGCCCTATGTCGAGCCGCTCGCTAAGGAACTCGGGGCCTCGATCTTCGCGCCCTGCGACGTGGCCCAGGTTGGGCAGCTTGAAGCCGTCTTTCAGCAGATCAGCGAGACCTGGGGCAGCCTCGACATCGCGCTCCATTCCATCGCTTTCGCCCCGAAGGAGGACCTGCAGGGGCGGCTCGTCGACAGTTCGGACGAGGGCTTTAAGGTGGCGATGGACATCTCGTGCCATTCGTTCATCCGCATGGCGCGGCTCGCCGAACCCCTGATGCCCGAGGGCGGTACGCTCCTGGCGATGAGCTATCACGGCGCCAACAAGGTGGTGCCGAACTACAATCTGATGGGTCCCGTGAAGGCGGCGCTGGAAAGCGCCGTTCGCTACCTCGCGTATGAGCTAGGGGACAAGCACATCCGGGTGCATGCCGTCTCACCCGGGCCTTTGAAGACCCGGGCGGCGTCCGGCCTGAAGGACTTCGACGTCCTGCTCACCGAAGCCATCGAACGGGCCCCCATCGGTGAACTGGTCGACATTGAGGATGTCGGCCTCACGGCCGCCTACCTGACGACGCCGTTCGCCCGGCGCCTCACCGGGACGACGACCTACGTCGACGGCGGCCTCAGCATCATGGCGTGAGGGAATCCGGGACTGAGGCGTCCGAAAAGGGAAGAGAGCCGTGCGTTCAGTCGATCCACGCGACGCAATGAACAGCCGGGAACGGGCCACCTCTCCCGAGGCGTCGTACGTCGAGAAGGCGCTCGGGCTCGTGCTGCTTCTGATGTTGGCCGTCGGCTGCATCTACATCCTGACGCCCTTCCTCAACGCCATCCTCCTCGCGGTCACGCTGTGCGTGTCCACCTGGTCCTTGTTCCGGAAAGCCGAGAAGCGGCTGGGTGGGCACCCGACCGCCGCAGCCCTGCTCATGACTGCTGCCACCGCCGGCCTGCTCGTGCTCCCGCTGCTGGCCCTCGGGTCTAACCTGGCGGACGATGTTGCCCGGCTCACCGCCGCCGCCCGCTCGGCCATCGACCAGGGACTGCCGCCGCCCGGCTGGCTCGGGCGCGTGCCCCTGGTCGGCCACGAGGCGGAGCGGGTCTGGCTCCAGGCATCCCAGCAGGGCCAAGGGCTTGGGCCAGTTATCGCACCCTACGTGGGACCGATGCGGGACTGGGCACTGCACCAGGGGGCGACGCTCCTCTCCGGCACGCTTCAAGTGGTCTTCTCCATCGTGCTGGCCTTCTTCCTTTACCGAGATGGCCCCTATGTGGAACGCCGCGTGGAATGGGCGATGACGCGTCTGGGCGGCTGGCGGGCCCGGCACGTGCTCAAGGCCGCGGGCGCCACCATCAAGAGCGTGGTCAACGGGGTTCTCGGCACCGCACTCATCCAGGGCATCCTGCTCGGCTTCAGTTTCTGGCTGGCCGGGGTTCCCGGCGCCATCGTGCTCGGTGCCGTGAGCGTGGTCCTGACCCTTGTGCCCATGGGCCTCGTGCTCCTCTGGCTGCCGGCAGGCCTATGGCTGATGTCCGACGGCCACACGGGATGGGCGGTGTTCGTGATGGCGTGGAACGGGCTTTTCGTCGGCAGCCTCGACAACGTCCTGCGCCCGTACCTGATCAGCCGCGGCATCCGCATGCCGATGGTGCTGATCTTTCTCGGCGTGCTCGGCGGCCTGCTGACCTTCGGAATCATCGGCGTCTTTCTCGGCCCCGTCCTGCTCGCGGTCGCCCACACCCTGTTCCAGGACTGGGGGCGAGCGGACGAGGCGCGGTCATGAGGGTTGAGAATTCGCAATGTGGAACGCGGAGGGCCGGTGTCTTCTGCCCGCTCTCTGAAGGAGATCTGAAATGAATGGCCCCGTGCTGAGCAAACCGGAGCCGCTGCCCTTCACATCCAGGATGCTTAAGGGCAGGGCCGCCGTGGTGACCGGATCCACGAGCGGCATCGGCCTCGGAATCGCCGGAGCGCTTGCAGCTCAGGGTGCTGATGTGATGCTGAACGGCTTTGGCAGGGCCGAAGATATCGAAAGAGTGCGCTCGTCACTCGCCGATACGCATGGGGTGCGCGTGTCCTACAGTGTCGCCGACATGTCGAAGCCGGACGAGATCGACGGCATGATCACACAGGCCACGGACGATTTTGGTGGCGTGGACATCCTCGTGAACAATGCCGGCATTCAGCATACGGCGCCGGTCCGCGAGTTCCCGATAGAGCGCTGGAATGCGATCCTCGCCATCAACCTCACGGCCGTCTTCTGCGCCACGCGCGCCGTTCTCCCCCACATGGAGAGCCGCGGCTGGGGCCGGATCATCAACATCGCCTCGGCCCACGGGCTCGTCGCGTCGGTGCACAAGGCCGCCTACGTCGCGGCCAAGCACGGGGTGCTCGGGCTGACCAAGGTGGTTGCGCTCGAAACGGCGACAATAGGCGTGACCTGCAACGCGATCTGCCCCGGCTGGGTCCTGACGCCCCTGGTGCAGAAGCAGATCGACGACATTGCCGCGCGGGAAGGCCTCAGCGCGGACGACGCACGGGCCAAGCTGCTCGGCGAGAAGCAGCCCTCGCTCGAATTCGCCACCCCGGAGCAGATCGGGGCGCTCGCCGCCTTCCTCTGCTCCGATGCCGCCGCGCAGATCCGCGGCGCCGCCCTGCCGGTTGATGGCGGCTGGACCGCTCAGTGAGGAGGCATGCCGTGAAAACAATTTCTCTCCAGGACGCTGTCGCGATGATCCCGGCCGGGGCCACCCTGATGGTCGGCGGCTTCATGGGCGTTGGGACCCCGGAGCCGCTGGTTGACGAACTCGTGCGCCAGCAGAAAGGTGATTTGACGGTCATCGCCAACGACACCGCAGCGCCCGGCATCGGCATCGGCAAGCTGATCACGGCCAAACTCCTGCGCCGGGTGATCGTGAGCCACATCGGCCTCAATCCCGAGACGCAGCAGCAGATGCTCGCGGGAGAACTGCAGGTCGACCTCGTGCCGCAGGGCACGCTTGCTGAGCGCATCCGCGCCGGTGGCTTCGGGCTCGGCGGCATCCTGACCGCGACCGGCATCGGCACCATCGCCGCGGAGGGCAAGCAGACGATTGCGGTGGACGGCCGCGACTATCTGCTGGAGCCCGCCCTGCGGGCCGACTTCGCCCTCGTGCACGCCTTCATCGCCGACTACTTGGGCAATCTCCAATACGCCCTGACGGCACGCAATTTCAATCCGCTGATGGCCATGGCGGCCGAGACCGTCGTCGTGCAGGCGGAGAACATCGTCCCGGTGGGCGTGGTCTCACCGGACCACGTTATGACTCCCGCTCCGGTCGTCGACTACCTCATTGCGAAAGGCTGACACCATGGACGCCCAATCCCTCATCGCCCAACGCATCGCACAGGAGCTGCGGGACGGCATGCTAGTCAATCTCGGCATCGGCATTCCCACGCTTGTCGCCAACTTCGTGCCCAAGGGGATGCATGTCTTCTTCCAGTCGGAGAACGGCCTGATCGGCACCGGCCCGGTGGCCGATCCGGGCATGGCGCTGCCGTGGCTGACCGACGCGGGCGGGAAACCCGTGACCGCGTTGCCGGGCGCGTCGACGTTCGACAGCGCGATGTCATTCGGCCTGATTCGCGGCGGGCATCTCGACATCACGGTGCTCGGTGGTCTTCAGGTCGACCAGCACGGCCGACTCGCGAACTGGATGGTGCCGGGCAAGATGGTGCCCGGCATGGGCGGCGCCATGGATCTCGTGGCCGGGGCCAAGCGCGTCATCGTCGCCATGCAGCACACCGCCAAGGGCCGCCCCAAGATCGTGCGGGAGTGCTCGTTGCCGCTCACGTCGGACCGGCCGGTGGATCTCGTCGTCACGGAACTCGCGGTGATCGGCTTTCCGGAAGGGCGAGCCACTCTTCTGGAGACGCAGGACGGCGTCAGCGTCGAGGACGTCATCGCCGCAACGGAGGCCGAGCTCGCCATTTCCCAGCAACCATCAAAACCAACAATCCCGAGGGCTGCGTCTGGAGCCGACGCCACGCCAATCGTGGGAGATGCAATATGACCGCAACAATGAACCCGGCGGCACCCCACAATCTTCCAATCTTCATCACTGCGCCCGGCGGGACCGATGTCCTCATGGTGGTCACGGCGGTGTTTCTGGTGCTCGCCGTCTTGGCCGTTGGCCTCCTGTTTCTGCGCCTGCACACGCTGCCCGAGCGGATCGCTCACCGGGGCCACAAGCTGCAGTTCGAGATCGTCGCCGTGCTGGGCCTGCTGGCTCTGTTCACCCACATGCACATCTTCTGGGTGGCGGGCCTGCTGCTCGCCCTGATCGACATTCCCGACTTCGGAGGCACGTTCAACAGGATCGCAGGATCGCTGGAGAAGATCGCCGGCATTCCGCCGGGCGAAGGTGCGGGCGTGGCACTGGATGAGACCAGCGCTGGCCTGCCGGTCGAAGAGCCGACGAACCGCCCCGCCGAAGTGCCGCCCACCGTCACCCCATCCCGCATCCCGAAGGAGAGGATCCATGCTTGAGCTTCTTCTCTGCTCCATGCTGACGATTCTGCCGGACTACCTCTACCGACGCTATGGCCAGGGCAAGCGGATCGGCATGGAGATCACCCTCTACTCGGTGTGGTTCGAACTGCGCTGGGGCATCATCACATGCCTGATGCTCACCATCGGGCTGATCACGACCGTGTTCTACAACCATCCGGCCACCGGGAACGCCACGGCGTATTTCCGCACCATCCCGGTCCTGCCCGAGACCAACGGGCGTGTGGCCGAGGTCTATGTTGACGGCGTGAGCGGCACGGTCAAACAAGGCCAACCGCTGTTCCGGCTCGACAGCTCGAAGCAGGAGGCAGCCGCGGAGACCGCCCGCCGCAAGATCGCCGAGACCGACGCCGCCATGGTGGTGGCGCGCACCGACATCCAGGCCGCCGAAGGCAAGATCGTGGAGGCTCGGAGCGCCTATCAGCAGGCGGTGGACGAGCTGGAGACCAAGCAGGAGATCTACCGGCGTAATCCGGGCGCCGTGGCCACGCGCGACATCGAGAAACTGAAGGTCGCTGTCGAAGGTCGCCAGGGCAGCATCGACGCCGCCACTGCCGCCAAGCAGCAGGCCGAGGCGCAGCTCTCCACGCTGCTCCCCGCCCAGAAGGCCAGCGCCGAAGCTGAGCTGGCCCAGGACGAAGTCGATCTGTCGAAGACCGTCATTCGGGCCGGCGTGGACGGGCGGGTCGAGCAGTTCACGCTGCGGGTGGGCGATGTCGTCAACCCGCTGATGCGGCCGGCCGGGGTCCTGATCCCGGAAGGAGCCGGGCGGGGCCGCCTGCAGGCCGGCTTCGGGCAAGTCGAGTCCCAGGCGCTGACGGTCGGAATGGTGGCCGAGGCCACCTGCGCGTCGAAGCCTTGGACGATCATCCCGATGGTGGTCACCGGGGTGCAGGACTACATCGCCGCCGGGCAGATCCGCAGCGGCGAGCAGCTGTTCGAAGCGCAGCAGGTGACGCGCCCAGGAACCGTTCT
The DNA here is from genome assembly GCF_025460875.1 of Microvirga yunnanensis. Lineage (NCBI taxonomy): Bacteria > Pseudomonadati > Pseudomonadota > Alphaproteobacteria > Hyphomicrobiales > Methylobacteriaceae > Microvirga > Microvirga yunnanensis. Next base: position 46,436 of record NZ_JAMXFI010000034.1, on the reverse strand, counting down.
CGCCTTTCTTGAGCCGCTCTACGAAGGCGGATTCGACGGTGTCACCCCGGGCAGCAGCTGCATCGTCAATGCGTATTCCAACCACCACGATGAAATCGTCTCCCCCGAGACAGGCACGATGCGGGGATTCGTTCTCCACGCCGTGGATGCCGTTGGGCTCGTGCATGCCCTGATTCTGCGCATCCAGGCGCTGCTGTACCCGATCCAAACCCTCGTACTCGGCGGGCACTGAGATCAATCAGGGAGGAATGCTATGGCCAATATCCTGTTCGAGCTGATCTCGCCGGAGCGGTTGCTGTTCTCCGGCGAGGTGCGGGCGGTGATGCTGCCGGCGACCGAAGGCGACATGACCGTGATGCCCGGGCACGAGCCGACCATGGTGATGCTCAACCCCGGCATCATCGCGGTGACTGATGTTCAGGGGCATGGCCATCGCGCCTTCGTGCGGGGCGGGTTCGTCGAGATCACCGGCACTGGGGTGTCGGTCCTGGCCGAGCGGGCGCTGCCGCCGGAGGAACTCACGCGCGACCGCCTCGACGAGGAGATTCTGCGCCTGGAGACCATGCGCGACGCCATGCGGGACGAGCGGGAACGCCGGGAGGCCGACTTTGCCATCAGCCGCCTGGAGCAGGTGAAGGCAACCCTTTCGTTCTGAAGCGGCAAAAGGAGAGCGATCTATGACCACCATGTCAAAGAATTCGGCACTGTCCGACACGATGCGCAGCGCACAGGAATTCGCCCTGTCGGGCGGGAACAATCAGGCGCTGGCAAAGGCTGCGGAATCCTGGTTTGCTGCCACCACCGAATGCCAACGCGAGATGATCGGCTTTGTCTCGGCGCGGCTTGAAAAGGACGCTGCGACCGCCCGCGAAATCATGACCTGCAGGAATCCTGCGGATGTCGCGGCGATCCAGTCCCGCTGGCTCGAGGAAACCCTGCGCGACTACAATGCCGAGATGGGCAAGCTGATGACCATCTGCACCCGGTCCGTCAATAGCGGAGTCGGCCCCAAGGGATAATGGCTTTCAGGCCCCGTTCGCAAGACTGGCGGATTCCGTTCGTGTATCAGCCGCGGACCCACGCGTAAGCGGGTCCGCGCGCCCTCACCATGTACTCGATCGGACCTGGGTAACGGCCGCCGCCATCAGCTCGGACATTCTCTCGCGGATCTGCTCGTCGGACTGGGTGACGCCGTTGGCCTCGAAGTCGGCCCGCAGTTTCTCGACGAGTCCCTCGTCGATGACACGCGCCACCAGGCTTCGGCTGATCTCATTGACGTAGGCGTCGGCCTTCTGGCCCGTCAGGCCGAGTTGGGTGGCCGCCCATTGCCCAAGCAGCTTGTTGCGCCGTGCCAGGGCCCGGAACCGCGCCTCCTCGTCATGGACGAACATCTGTTCAAAGGCCCGCTCGCGATCTTGAAATAGGGTCATGGGCGCCTCCGGGGTGTGGTGGCCACCAACAGGTTGTTGCTCATCTGAGCATACACCAAAATGACGTTCGCCTGACCCTGATGTTGCATCTCGTCCGTGCAGAACCGCTCCAGACCCGAGAAGGTCGGCTGAGCGGTCGAGGGCAGACGTAGCGTCCGCGGTTTCAATCAAGAACCTGAAGAGGATGTTGCAAGGCAGCCGGCGGGACCTGCACTAATGCTCCTTCGCCTCTAAGTTCCGCTGACGATACCATGAGGCGCAAGGAGCTGGACTTATCCAAGGAGGTTGGCGATGCCTCAGGAGCAGACCCTTATATACTCGCATCTGCGGACGCCACGGGCGGCGGCCGTGGCCGGCATCGCCTTTTCCATCCTGCTGGTTATCATCTTCTGGGTCTTCCGGAGCGCGGTTCCGGCCGATCCACTGGACTCTGGCACTTGGCTGGCCGACGGCTCCGGGCGTGTGGCGCTGGCGCTGAACCTCATTCCTTTTGCGGGCATCGCCTTCCTGTGGTTCATCGGCGTGCTGCGTGATCGCCTCGGTCCGAAGGAAGATCGCTTCTTCGCGACGGTGTTCCTGGGCAGCGGCCTGTTGTTCCTGGCTGTCCTGTTCGTGGCCGCCACGATTGTCGGCGCCCTGCTGATCGTAGCCCCGTCGACCGAGCCGACCGGAACGGGCGTCGTCCCGACATTCCAATTCGCCCGCGCGGTCGCCTATATCCTGGTCAACGTCTATGCGATCAAGATGGCCGGCGTCTTCATGATCTCGACCTCCACCGTCGTGATCTACACCGGGATCGCGCCGCGCTGGATGGCTGGGATCGGCTACGCGCTGGCAGCGCTGGTGCTGCTTGGCAGCTATTATCTCAGCTGGAGCATCATGGTCCTGCCCGTCTGGGTGCTGCTGATCAGCGGGCATATCCTGATCGACAATTTGCGTCGGAAGGACGGCAGCCCGCTTCAGCCATAGAGCCTGACCCTAGTGTCCAGAGGCGATCTGACGTTCGTGTAGGCGGAGGGAATTACCTAGGGTCTCAAGGACCGCGCCTCACTCTCAGCGAGTCGTGGTCGGACAGAAGCGCGCCTCGCTGCCTCTTGATCCTAGGCACCCGTGGTCGTGCCGGCCAGATCATGGCCCTTTGCGCCGAGAACGCATGCCCGAGGAATTCAAAGTCGAGCTTGTCAACCACGGAGACTTTCGATGGCATGGCTGATCAGGTCGTATTTCGTCTGGGTCACCTTATCGCAGAACCAGTTCACGAGGTTCCACCCACGGCCTGTTGAGCTGGGCCAATCCGGATGCGAACGCGACGACGGTGCCGACCTCGGCCTTGCGTTGGTCGGCGTAGTTTGATCCTCTTCGGACCTTCGATGCCGGCGTGCTGCTATCAGATCGTTCCTAGAAAGACCTGCTGCCAAGCCACTGACCCAAATTGTCAACGGATTGTCCCTGTCGATCAAGCACAGGGCTCTTGCTGGATTAGTATAGGATCTGAATGGTGGGAAAGCCGCGAGACCCGCCTTGGCGTGAGACTACATCCCTTGGCAGATTTCACCAGCGGTGCCTCATGCCTGCCATTCGCGGGCAACGGTAAGGTCAAGGTCCATCACTCGCTCGAACCCCTGGAGGCGATCAACGACATCTTCGGCCGCATGCGCGGGAAGGGGATGGATGGGCGCGTCGTCATAAAGATCTAGCCATCGGGGTGGGGAGCAGGGTCACTGCGCTGGTCACAACTACCATAGGCGGGCTCCGTCAACGAGTTGGATCGGTTGTCGGGGCTTCAAGGCCAAGGACAAGACAATGAAACGAATTGTGACGCTGACCCTGAACCCTGCCATCGATGGAGCTGCGGAAGCGGAGGAGATCCGGCCCATTCACAAGATCAGAACATGGGCCGAACGCTATGACCCCGGTGGGGGCGGCATCAATGTCGCACGGGTCATCAAGGAACTCGGCGGATCCGCCTTGGCCGTCTACCTGTCGGGCGGGGCGACAGGCCCCATCCTCGATCAATTGGTGCAGGCCGCCGGCATCGAGATCAGGCGCATTCCGATCAGGGGGCACACCCGGGTCAGCCACACCGTGCATGAGAGATCGACCGGCCTGGAGTTTCGCTTTGTCCCGGAGGGTCCAACCGTGACTGCGGACGAATGGCAGGCCTGTCTTTCCACGCTGGAAGAGATTGATTGCGACTACTTGGTCGCGAGCGGCAGCCTGCCGCGTGGTGTCCCGTCCGACTTTTATGTCCAGGTTGGCCAGATCGCTGCCCGAAAGGGAGCGAAGCTCGTCCTCGACACATCGGGTGAGGCTCTCCGCCATGCCATGCGGCAGGGCGTCCACCTGATCAAGCCGAGTCTCGGCGAACTGGAAAGCTTGATCGGTCAGAAACTCCCGGATCCTTCGGACCAGGAGACAGCAGTTCAGGAGCTGATTGCCTCTGGAGCGGCAGAGATCGTCGCCCTGACGCTCGGGCGCGACGGGGCGCTGCTTGGAGTCCGTGGGACGTGCGTTCGTATCCAAGGGATGAAGGTGGTGCCCAAAAGCGCTGTTGGGGCTGGTGACAGTTTCCTGGCCGGCATGACCTTTGGCTTGGCTCAAGAGCGCGGTCCTGAGGATGCCTTCGTGCTCGGTATGGCAGCTGGCACTGCCGCAGTTCTGACGGCGGGGACCGAGTTGTGTCGGCACACCGACGTGGAGCGCATTTATCACGATCTCAAGCGAGGCAACTCGGCAGCCTCGGACTAATAGGCTTAACTTTGACAACGGTGCCTGACGACACGAGAGGGATGAAAGTATGAACAGCGACAGGACCAGAACCGTCGCAAGAGCCTTACGGATGCCAGGAGCCAAGGAACTCCTCAGGCAGTACGCGTGCGGGCCGGTCCAGTTCGCCGGGACGAACGATGCCCTCTATGAGAGGCATCTCATGTTCGACAACGTCGTCGATCCGATGGCCATCGGGCCACGTGAACGCTACGAGGCCATCGCCCGCTCCGTGCGGGACATCCTCTCCCAGCGCTGGCTGCGTACGGAGCACACCTACAGGCGCGAGAACCCCAAGCGCGTCTATTATCTCTCCTTGGAGTTCCTCATCGGGCGCTCTTTGGCCAACAATGTCATGAACCTTCTCTGCGATCCAGTCGTGGAGCGGCTCATTGAGGACAAGGGCCTGGATTGGCTCGGAGTGCTCGAACAGGAGCCTGATGCCGGCCTAGGAAATGGCGGCCTGGGCCGCCTCGCAGCCTGCTTCCTCGACTCAATGGCGGCCATGCAGATTCCCGCCATGGGATACGGGCTCCGGTACGAGTATGGCATCTTCCGGCAGTCTATCCGGGACGGCTGGCAGAACGAGCAGCCGGACCATTGGCTGCGGCGTCCCGACCCGTGGGAGGTCGCCCGGCCGCAGGAGCAGGTTGAGGTCAGGCTCGGCTGCTCGTTCGAAGTCCGCGGCGGGACCTTTGGCGCGATTCCCGGCCAACCATCGGTCCTGCTCGGCATTCCTTATGATCGGCCCGTAGTGGGTTTCGGGGGCAAGACTATTAACACGCTCCGGCTCTGGGCGGCCGCGGCCCCCGAGGCATTCGACTTCCATGAATTCAGTGCCGGTGACTTCGTGGGCGCACTGGCCGAACGGCTCTCGGCCGAGACTCTGACGCGGGTGCTCTACCCCGACGATTCTACGAACATGGGACAGGGGCTTCGTTTCGTGCAGGAGTATTTTCTGGTTGCCTGCTCGCTGGCCGATCTCGTGCGGCGTTTCCGCCAGAGCAATTCCGATTGGCGAACGCTTCCTGACAAGGTGGCCATTCAGCTCAACGACACCCACCCCAGTCTGGCCGTCTCCGAGCTGATGCGAATCCTGCTCGACGAAGCGCGCCTTGGATGGGACGAGGCTTGGGATCTCACCCGACAGACGCTCGCGTACACGAACCACACGCTGTTGCCCGAGGCGCTGGAAAAATGGCCGCTGCGGTGGTTCGAGCTGCTGATTCCGCGGCATCTGGATATCATCCTCGAGATCAACCGTCGTCTGATCGAGGACGTGCGGGCCCGTTTTCCAGGCGACGAAGGTAAGGTCGAGCGTGTGAGCTTGGTCGAGGAAGGCGAGGGCCGGAAAATCCGGATGGCCAACCTCGCCATCGTTGGCTCGCACAGCACCAACGGCGTCGCCGCGATTCATTCCGGTCTGCTGCGCACGATGACGGTCAGGGATCTTGCCGACCTGTTCGCTGAACGCTTCAATAACAAGACCAATGGCGTGACGCCGCGACGTTGGCTTCGTCTGGCGAATCCGGCGCTCGCCGGCATCATCACCGAAGCCATAGGCGACCGCTGGATCACAGACCTGGCGGATCTGGAAAAGCTCAAGCCGCTCGCCGACGACAAGAGCTTCCGAGAAGCCATTTACAAAGCAAAGCACAGCGCGAAATCCCATTTTGCAGAGTGGCTCAGATTGACATCCGGGGTCTCCGTTGATCCGGCCTTGATCTTCGACAGCCAAGTCAAGCGCATCCACGAGTACAAGCGGCAGCTGCTGAACGCGTTACGGGTGGTCGTGCTTTACAACCGGCTGCGGGAGGACCCGGATCTCGAGATGACGCCGCGCACCTTCTTCTTCGCCGGCAAGGCGGCCCCCGCCTATCATCTGGCCAAGCTCATCATCAAGTTCCTCAACAACCTGGCTGGCACTATCGACGGCGATCCGGTGGTCAGAGGCCGCCTGAAGGTGGTGTTCCTGCCTGAGTACTGCGTGTCACTGGCTGAGCGGCTGATCCCCGCCACGGACGTCTCCAACCAGATCTCGACGGCGGGCTTCGAGGCGAGCGGCACGAGCAACATGAAGTTCATGATGAACGGTGCCCTGACGCTCGGGACGCGCGACGGAGCGACGATCGAGATGGCCGAGGCCGCCGGCGAGGACAACTTCTTCCTGTTCGGCCTGACGGCCGAGCAGGTGGCGGATAGCCGGGGATGGTACAATCCGCACTGGCACTACGATAACGAGCCAGAAACACGGGCCGCGCTGGACCTGATCTCCTCCGATCACGTCAGCCGCTATGAGCCGGGGGTATTCGGACCCCTGCGGGATGTTCTGCTGACGCATGGCGACCATTACAGGCATCTGGCCGATCTCGCGGACTATCTTGCGGCGGACCGGCGGCTGCTCGAGCTCTATGCTGATCCGGACGCCTGGGCTCGTAAGGTCATCCTGAACATCGCTGCTTCCGGAAGGTTTTCCAGCGACCGCACCATCGCCGAGTATGCAGCCGAGATCTGGGATGCGAAGCCATGCCCGGTGCAATAGACGAGCATCCAAGAGTTATGGACAGGCGACCAGGAATGAACCATTCGCGGGGCGGTTCGAGGCCGTCCATTGCTGAAGTGCATGCAAGGGATGTGACGCCCCTCGATTTCGAGGGAGCGTCCCTTCGGTCGGATGCGTTCCGCGCGCTCGCACCCGGAACTCCCACGCCCCTGGGAGCGACGCCTTGTGGCGGCGGTGTGAATTTCAGCGTGTTCTCGAAGCATGCCACCGGTGTCGAGCTGCTTCTCTTTGACAGTGCCGATCAAAAGGCAGCGCGTGTGGTCCGCTTGGATCCGACCACCAATCGCACGTATCACTACTGGCACATGTTCATACCCGACATTGCTGCAGGCCAGATCTACGGCTACCGAGCCCAGGGACCATGGGATCCTGCGAGTGGCATGCGGTTCGATCCCGACAAGATCCTCCTCGACCCCTACGGCCGCGGCGTCCTTGTGCCAAAAGGTTACAGTCGCGACGCGGCCCGGAAACCTGGCGACAATGCCCCGACGGCCATGAAGAGCGTGGTTGTGGATGCCACAGCCTATGATTGGGAGGGCGATGTGCCCCTGCGGCGGCCCTCCGCCCAGACCATCATTTACGAAATGCATGTGCGCGGGTTCACCCGCCATCCTAGTTCAGGCATCGATGAGAAGAGCCGTGGCACGTTCGCGGGCCTGATCGAGAAGATCCCTTATCTTCAACAGCTGGGGATCACCGCGGTGGAACTGCTGCCGGTGTTTCAGTTCGATGCTCAGGAGTGCCCGCCTGGCAAAGTCAACTACTGGGGCTATGCGCCCGTTTCCTTCTTCGCGCCGCATCAGGCGTACAGCTCACGCCAGGATCCGCTTGGGCCGGCGGACGAGTTCCGCGACATGGTCAAGGCGCTGCATCGGGCTGGCATCGAGGTAATCCTCGATGTCGTGTTCAATCATACCGCGGAAGGTGACGAGATCAAACCAACCCTGTGCTTCCGCGGGCTGGACAACACCGTCTACTACATTCTCGAGAAGGATCGATCCCGCTACGCCGACTACACCGGAACAGGAAACACCCTCAATGCTCATCATCCGGTCGTCCGGCGGATGATCCTGGATAGCCTTCGGTACTGGGTGGAGGAGATGCATGTGGATGGCTTCCGGTTTGATCTCGCGTCAGTTCTGGCACGTGACTCATCGGGCCAGCCGATTCCAAACCCGCCGCTCTTGTGGGACATCGAGTCAGATCCGGCATTGGCCGGGACGAAGCTCATCGCGGAGGCATGGGATGCGGCAGGGCTCTATCAGGTTGGCAGTTTCATCGGCGATAGTTGGAAGGAATGGAACGGACGCTTCCGGGATGATGTTCGCGCCTTCTTCCGTGGTGAGCCGGGATCCACGGCCCGGGTTGCGGATCGGTTGGTGGGAAGCCCTGAGATCTATGGCCACGAGGAGCGCGAGGTCGAGCAGAGCGTCAACTTCGTGACGTGTCACGACGGCTTCACGCTCAACGATCTCGTGTCCTATGACGTCAAGCACAATGAGGCGAACGGGGAAAACAACCGCGACGGCGCGGACGATAACCATAGCTGGAACTGCGGCGTGGAGGGGCCGACTGATGATCCGGCGATCGAGAGGCTGAGAAACCGCCAGGTAAAGAACTTCCTCACGCTTACGATGCTCTCGCTGGGCATGCCTATGATAACCATGGGTGACGAGGTCCGGCGCAGCCAGTTCGGCAATAACAACGCCTATTGCCAGGATAATGAAATCAGCTGGTTCGACTGGACGCTGGTCGAGAAGCATGCGGACATCCTCCGTTTTGTGACCCTGCTCAACGCACGTCGGATCCTCAGGACCAAGGCGCACGAGCGCCAGCGCATCTCTCTGAATCAGTTGATCCGGCAGGCGAGGAAGACCTGGCACGGCGTGAGGGTCGGCCAGCCGGACTGGAGCCACGATTCCCATAGCCTCGCGTTCGAGGTGGAGCTCCAGCAGGAGCAACTCCGTCTGTACCTTATTCTGAATGCCTATTGGGAGCCCCTGAGGTTCGAGTTGCCGCCGGTACCCGACCCAGGTACGGCCTCGTGGCGGAGATGGATCGACACCTCGCTGGATTCTCCGCAAGACATCGTCCCGTGGCAGACTGCTCCGTTGCTGCCGTATCAAACCTATCAGGCCGCGGCACGCTCTATTGTCGTCCTGTTCGGGGCTGTCGAGGATAGGCTGCTGTCCGCGTGAGTTCTGGGGGCATGTTTTAGTTCGTTTCCGCTCGCGAGAGGGGGGAGGGATCCATGCTCACATTCCAACAAGCGCTTCGGCGTGGTCTGGTTGCCCTGGCAGTGTTGATTTCACCGGTGCTGTTGATCCCGGGATGGGCCGCGACCGGGACGGTTCGCATCGAGGTCGTCAAGGCGGGGTTCATTGTCGGCGTCGGCGGCGGCAGGGGAACACTCGTCTTTCAGGGGCGGCGGTACCCGCTGAGCGTCGGCGGCTTAAGCCTTGGGGCGACGATTGGGGCGTCGAAGGCCGACCTGGTCGGTCGGGCCTACAACCTGCGTCGTGCCACCGACATTGTCGGCACCTATTCGGCTGTCGGCGGGAGCGTCGCCGTCGGCGGCGGCGCATCGGGAATCCGCCTGCAGAATGCCAGGGGCGTCGTTCTCGACCTGCGTGGCCGCAACATTGGGCTGGAGTTCAACGCGAACGTGAGCGGCGTGGAGATCGGCCTTCGCTGAACGCGAGCCGGAGCCGCCTTTGGCGATCAGCCGCCGCGACGACTGATCGCTGCGCTGCCTGTCAGTGAGGAGTCAAGGGCTTTAATCAGGGAGAGGCCAAATGCGAGTTGCGATCTTCAGCGCTCAGCGTTACGAACGCGCGCTGTTTGAAGAGGCGAATGTCCGTTACGGGCATGATCTCGTCTACTTCGATGTGCTGCTTGGACCCGAGACGGTTTCCTTGGCAGCGGGGTTCCCGGCTGTCAGCGTGTTCGTCAACGATGTTGTCAACCGGCATGTGTTGCGGCAACTCGCCGACGGCGGGACAAAGTTTGTCGCCACGCGCTCTACCGGTTTCAACCAGATCGACGTGCCTGCGGCGAAGGAAGTTGGTATAAGAGTTGTACGGGTGACCAACTACTCCCCGAACTCTGTGGCTGAATTCGCAGTCGCCTTACTTCTCGCCCTCAACCGGAAGATCCCGCGGGCCTATAACAGGACACGCGAAGGCAACTTCTCGCTCGACGGTCTGATGGGGTTCGATCTCGTCGGCCGGACGGTTGCCGTGATCGGCACCGGCAAGATCGGCAGGATCTTTGCCCGGATCATGATCGGCTTCGGCTGTTCCGTCATTGGCTTCGATGTCCAACGTTCAGCTGAATTCGAAGAGATCGGCGGCCGGTACGTTGATGCCGAGGGGATCGAAGGTGCCGACGTCATTTCTCTGCATTGCCCGTTGACGCCGGAGACGTACCACATCGTCAATGCAGGCACCCTTTCGCGCTTGAAGAGAGGCGCGCTCCTGATCAACACGAGCCGAGGAGGCCTTGTCGACACGGAGGCGGCGATTGAGGCGCTCAAGTCCGGTCAACTCGGCGGCATTGCGATTGATGTTTACGAACAGGAGGCTGGGCTCTTCTTCAAGGATTTGTCGAGCACCATTATTCCGGACGATGTAATCCAGCGTCTCGTGTCGTTCCCGAATGTGATCGTCACGGGCCATCAGGCATTCTTCACGCGCGAGGCTTTGGGAACAATTCTGGAGACGACCCTTGTCAGTGTGTCGGAGTTCGCGGCGGGTCGTCCGCTCGCAAACGAAATCCAACCCTGATCTTTTTCGGCTACTGTCGGATCGGGTTAGGCGACAGGATCATCCAGATGACCGCGGGCGCGGCCACCGCAGTGCGGACCGCGGCAGGGCTGGCGGTATTGACTCCTGTCACCTTCGTGATCCGCAAACTCGGCAAGGCCTTGGAGCCCATGTCAAGGAGCCGGGGCAGTCCGCTTCCCATGCCGTGGCGCCTCAGGCATAGGGTTCATGAGAGCTGAAGCATGACATGGGTGGCGTCCGGCTTCCGCCGCATCGTGGTCGCGAGCCCGCTGGTCCCGAACACCTTCAGCATCGCGGTGTTGTCAGGCAGGACATCGGCGGTCAGCTCACAGAGCCCGGCGTTGCGGGCCAGGGCCACAAGATGGCGCAGCAGAGCCGCGCCGATGCCCTTGCCCTGGTGGGCATCGTCGACCGCGAAGGCGATCTCGGCTTGACCGGGGGGCCCTATGATGTAGCGCGCCCCGCCGATGATCACTTTCTGTCCATCCTCCTCCAGTTCCGCGACGAGGGCGACATGGCTCACGAAGTCGACATCGACGTAGAAGTCGACCTCCTGGTCCGTGAAGCCACGCTTTAAGGCGAAGAAGCGCCGGTAGAGGGACTGGTCGCTGCTCCGGCCGACGGCAGCGAGCAGGCCAGCCCGGTCCTCAGGCTTGAGAGCGCGGATTTCCACCGGGCGCCCGTCACGCAGGTTCTCGCTCACCGCGTAATCTCTCGCCTGCACGACAGCCTCCTGATCTCCCGGCTCGAACTCAAGAGGCCTCCGTCCGACACCGACTGAAGGTCGGGCGACCTAGGCTCCGGCACGCGGGCATCCTCAATAGTACCGACGGTAGGCCACCCGGGGCCCGACGTAGCGCGGGCCGTAGTAGCCCCGGTATCCCCCATAATAGCGGGCCCCATAGTAACGCGGACCGTAGTAGACGCGCCGGGGATAATAACGCGGCCCGTAATAGACAGGGCGTGGGTAGTAGCGCGGAGCGTAGTAGACCGGCCGCGGATAGTAGTAGGCGGGGCGCGGGTAATAGTAGCCCGGCCACGGGCCATAGGCAGGATAGCCATAGCCATAACCGTAGGCCGGGTAGCCGTACCCATAGCCGTAGCCATAAGCGGGGGCCGTGGCCGCCGCGGTGATTAAACCGCCGAGGATCGCCCCGCCGATCAGCCCGGCAGCGACGGCGCCACCGCCGCCCCAGCCGCCGTGGCGGTAGTACCCGCCGTAGTATCCACCCCGCCAGTATTGGGCGTTTGCCGTCCCGACGCTGCCGGTCAGGATCAGGGCGGCCGCGGCGAGTGTTGCGAGTTTCTTCATGACAGCCTCCAAAGACTTCGTGCCACCCCCTGTCTCTTCGATGCTTCTTTTCGCCGTGCAGCTGCATTCATCGGTAATGCACCGCGATGAGCTCGGCCATGCAGGCCGGACGCTCGTGGTTCTCAATCTGAATCGTCACACCGTAAGTGATCCGCAAGCCGTTGCGCGGCGCGTCCTCCGTAGCCGCAATGGTAACCCGGCCACGCAGACGCGAGCCCGCCGGCACCGGCGCCAGATAGCGGATGCGGTTCGCTCCGTAATTCAGGGTGTTCTCCACCCCATCCAGGCGCATGACGGAGCGAACAAACACCGGTGCGAAGCTGAGCGTGAGCAGGCCATGGGCGATGGTGGCGCCGCCGGGCAGTTCACGCTGTGCCCGTTCGACGTCGACATGGATCCACTGGTCGTTGCCCCTAGCCAGGGCGAACTGATCGATCCGCTCCTGGGAGACCTCGACCCAGTCGCTGACCCCGACCTCCACCCCAACCGCCGCTTTGATTTCGCCAAAGTCTCTGAAGATCCTCATCCCGCACCGTGATCATCGAGGCTACTGCCCCAGACGTGTCTGCGAAAGCCGCCGTTCCCGGGGCTCATCGGGAGCAGCGCTGGTATTGGGTTCCCGTCGTGTCTTGGGCATTGAAGTAGCGCTTGAGTGAGCCGTCCGGTTGCGGGGCCATGAGAACCTGCACTTCGCTGCCCGATACGGCGTTGGCGCAATCGAGAACCAGAAGCTGACGGTCGCCGCTCGGCTTGACCGATTTGATGCGGCACGAGGCCTGGGGCGTCCTCAGGCGGCTTCCGGAGACGATGAAGGCGGGCGCGAAGATGTCGACCGGCTTCTTGAACGCGGTTCCTTTCCCTGCGGACGCGTAGATTTCGGCACAATCCCTGCCGGACAGCCAGGCGCCCTGATAGGCCGAAAGGCCTCCTTGAGCCATGGCGGCCGAGCCTACAGCGAATGCGGCAAAGCCCAGGCTAAGTCCGATGGCACCGGCAAGTCCCTGGTTTCGCATCGTGGTCTCCCTCCACACGACCTCGGTCCTCGATGTCCTCTGCCAGACGCACGCTCCCGGCTCGGATTGCCGCCCCAGGGGTCAGGAAGGGGCCATGAAATCACTCTAAGGCGGGCCTGGGCATCCCGCTTGACCGAAGGGGACAAATCCTTGGCAGTTTGAGCCAGCGGCGCCGGGTAATGGGATGCAGTTCAGTCCCGGCGGACCCGGTCGGTGATGTGCTCGTCCAACGCACCGGCGGCGGCAACGAAAATGCCGGTGGCGCAGATCACTAGGCCGTGGTGAAGAGCTTGCCCGCCGCTGTCCTCGGCACGGGATCGCCGTCGCCAATGGTGGCGATGGTGACCACAGCGAAGTGAGCCGAATCCAGCAAGTCCCAGCCCTCCACGGCGTAGAAGAGCGAGGCGACAATCACCAGGTGAAGGTCAGCGTCAGCAGTCCATGGACCGTCGGGTCGGCAAGGGACAGCCGCAGGCCGCAAGTGAGCCTCGCTACGTTCCGGAACGGCTTCACGGACGTTTCTCCCCCGCGGCGCTGCGGTCTCTGCTCGCCAAACTGGTCTCCCATCCGCTCCCCGCCGGACAGAAAAAGGCCAGTCCCATCCGCAGCGTGCTGGATGGGGCTGAGGTTACAAAGGCCAGGCGGGAGTGGGGACAGACGGCCTTTGCGAAACACAAGATGAGCGGGTGGGCCGGTCCTGCTTGATCATTCGGGACCGGCGCTTGGCATTTGTGGACTTATGCTCCTTTCGGAAGGCAGGCGGGGGCGTGGTAGCGCCCGACATGACTGGCACGAGGCCTGACACCCGTCGTGCCCTGTCGCAACCAATGTCCGTTTGGCATCATTGCATCCAGCGACTTGGTGGTGAGAGGCCCGGCCAGGCTCGCTTTCCTCATCGGCCTAAGTGAGCATCCGCGACGTTTGTGATAGGATCAAAGCCGTCTCGGGCGACGGAGCCATGTCATGGCCACAGACCTGCACGCTCATGCTGCAACGCCGACAGTCAGCCCTGTCTGGGGATGGCTGCTCGGGGTGGGCCTCCTCGCTCTCGTGCTGGGCGGCATCGGCCTGTATATCACCATCGCGTTCATCGCGGTCGGTCTCGCTTGGTACGGCCTCCTTCTGATCGTCGCTGGCATTGTCCAGACGGCCGAGGCAATTGCGGTCGCCGCGGCAGCCGACGGTTGGACGTCACGACTCCTGCGGCTCCTGCTCGGGCTGCTCTACATCGCGGCTGGACTGTATGCCATCTTCCAGCCCACCGGGACAGGCCTAGCTCTGACCCTGGTGCTCGGGATCCTGCTGGTAGCCTCCGGTGCGGTCCGCGCGGCTTGGATGCTCGCCCGCGAGGGCCGGCGCTCGCGCGGACTTGGTCTCATCCTCGCCGTCGGGTCGGCCCTGCTCGGCCTGTCGATGCTGGCGCAGTGGCCGCTGTCGGGCCTGTGGGTGATCGGCCTGTTTGTCTCTGCCGATCTGATCGCCTATGGGCTATCCTGGTGCTGGACCGCCTACGCCGGCGGGCGGCCATAGCGTCGGTATCGCGACGCTGTGCTCATGTGCCCTGACATCTTGGCGATGAGCACCTCCGGGCAGACAGTGGGCACATCCGCAACTGCGATATGGTGGTGGTGTTCGTCCGAGAACTGATTGACTCGTGTGCCGCGAACCGTGTGATCGCCCGGCGCAGGCCTGTAGCAATCTGATGTGACCGTGTTGGCGGCTGAAACTGTCAAGGGATTGTCCCGTCTGGTCAAGCGCCATGTCTCGGCAAGCCTATCGTAAGTCTGTAGGCGGTTGATGCTCGATGGATTTGAGGAGGACGACGGACAAGGCCGGCTCCTTCAACTCCACAAATACGCATCAGGGTCGCGCCCGCCTGTACTCTGCCAGAGCGATGCAAATCCCGGCGCCAAAAGCAACGGCGATTCCCATGTCGCACCTGGGCCTCCGACGGCCCCCTCTGATCGACAGCCTTGTCGACGTCGCTCCAGTACCCGAATGGTTTTGCGCAACTCCAGGGAGGATCACATGGACCTGCACAACACCCACAACATCCATAAGTGTGTTGCCGAAGGTATCGGCACCTTCTGGCTCACCTTCGCCGGCTGTGGCAGCGCCGTCATCGCGGCCGCCTTCCCGGAAGTGGGCATCGGGTTGCTTGGCGTCTCGTTTGCCTTCGGCCTCAGCGTGCTGACGATGGCCTATGCCATCGGCCACATCTCGGGCTGTCACCTCAACCCGGCGGTGACGGTCGGCTTGGCGGCAGGTGGACGTTTCCCGAGACAGGACATCCTGCCCTACGTCGTCTCGCAGGTGGTGGGAGCGGTCATCGCAGCCGCAGCCCTTTACGCCATTGCCACGGGTTCCCCCACCTTCGACGTGGCGAAGGGCTTTGCCGCCAACGGCTACGGCGCTCACTCGCCGGGCCAGTACAGCATGATCTCCGGCTTCGTGGCGGAGGTGCTTCTCACCATGATGTTCCTGTTCATCATCATGGGATCCACCCACGGCAAGGCGCCCGTCGGGTTCGCCCCGATCGCCATCGGCCTCGGCCTGACGCTGATCCACCTCGTTGGCATTCCGATCACCAACACCTCCGTGAACCCGGCCCGCAGCACCGGTCCGGCCCTCTTCGCCGGCGGCTGGGCGCTGGCGCAGCTTTGGCTGTTCTGGGTCGCACCGCTGATCGGCGGAGCCGTCGGCGGCGTGCTCTATCGCTGGCTCAGCGAGGAGCCCTCGGCTCAGGTCACGGGCGTCACGCCTCCGGCACCTGCCGAGTAGCGGGCGAATGGTCGTCCTGGATGCACAGTCGGTTCGTCCGGTGGGGCTGACGGACTTGGGCGCTCACGCGGTTAGGCAGGAACCCGACGAAGACCAACCCGACAACGGCTCGGCCGCGGGTAAGTCGGGCCGTCAAGCCGCACAGGTGAGATCGTCCGCTGCCCAGGGCAAGGTCGAAGCTGAACGAATTTCTCCGCGACCGTTGATCGGGCGATCAGGCTGTCGCCTCTGTCGCCGGCATACCATGGTCCCGACCTGGATCTCGTCCGACGACGCAATCCGCTCGGCCGCGGAGCCCGATCACCCGAAGGGACATTCAACAACGGCAATCGGAGAACTTCGAATGAGCAACTCCAAGGACGTGGAAAGGACCATCCTCCGAAACAAGCTCCTCGGGCGGTGGGCCGCCGAGAAGTTGGGGCTCAGCGGCGGCGACGCGGAAGCCTACTCGGACGCCCTTGCCAGGGACGCGGTCAATCCCGAGCGCAGCGACGTGCTCAGCAAGATCCGCAAGGACTTCGACGCTGCAGGCGTGGCCGAATCCAACGAGCGGATCCTCCACGTCATGAGTGAGCTCATGATCCAGGCCGGGAACCTGATGCCGACCGCACGGGGGGAATCCCTTGATGCCGCGGCGGTGGCGCTCGCGCGCAACCTCATGTCGCGATGAGGCTGGCTGCTGCATGCCATCGGCTGCTGGGCGACCAGCGCCGGTTGGGACCTTGGTCGGCCTGAGCCGCAGCCAGCGCCGCAGAAGATGTGGTCGCAACCCGCCTACGGGTGGAGGCGGCGACGCCAACGATTGTCCCCATCCCCGCAGGCGTGCAGACATGCGAGCCTTCACTGTTGTGGGGGCGGCAACCAGCCGGCAGACGATCACCTCGTTGGGTGCCCCTCCATCACTAAGTACAGGATTTCCGCCTTGCACTTGGACAGCCGGAAGCGCATCCACTGGAGCCTTCGCGGCTAACATGGGACTTGGTTTATCGGATGCGGGCGGTGAACACGTACCCTACGCCGCGGACGGACTTCACCAACGTCGGATGCTTGGGATCCGGCTCGATCTTGCGCCGCAGCCGTGCCACTTGGGCATCAATCGAGCGGTCAACGGCCTCCCACTGGCGGCCCCGTGTCAGGTCCATTAATTGGTCGCGATTGAGTACCCGGCCCGGATGCGTCGCCAAGGTCACGAGGAGGTCGAACTCGCCCGTGGTGAGCCCGATCTCCGAACCGTCCGGCGCCTTCAGTTCCCGCCGGCCGAGGTCGAGCTGCCAGCCCTCGAACCGGATCACGTCATCATTGTCGGCCTGGGGCCTCGAGAGCAGCTCCGCTGGCGCAGTCGGCCGCAGTCGGCGCAGGACGCTCTTGATCCGGGCGAGAACCTCCCGTAGGTGGAAGGGCTTGGCAATGTAATCGTCCGCTCCGACCTCCAGACCGACCACCATGTCCACCATGTCGGACCGGCCAGTCAACATGATGATCCCGATGGGCCCGGAGCCTGGCCGCGTCCTGATCGCACGGGCGAGCTGCAGCCCGTCCTCACCCGGCAGGACGAGATCCAAGAGAACGAGGTCGATATGCGTGCGAGCGAGACACTCGCCCATGGCTGCACCGTTCTCGGCCGAACTGACCTGGAAACCTTCATCGGTCAGATAGCGGGTGAGCATCTGCCGGATTTTGGCGTCGTCATCGACGATCAGGATGTGCGGCGCGTCCGTCATCTTGCCAAACGTCCATGGGGGATTGGGTCTGGACTGCTTCTCTTATCGCCGAAGCCGCCACGCTTGGGAACTCCCTCTGATTTGCCACGGTCGAGCTGATTGGCGCTGCCCGACTGACCTGCAAGCCTTTGTTACGATCTGTTACGAATGGGCACACAATAAGACATAGCCAAGGTACGTCTGTGACATCGGCCTGCTCTAGTCGGGACAACAGCGATCCTGACCGGAGCCTCCCATGTACGCCTCTCATCTTGTTCTCTCGGCCGACCGCGCAACCCTTCCGCCATTCGATCTGCCTTCAGAGGCCATGACCCTGGACTGTCTGTTCGCCCACCAGCCAATGGACAAGCTGGCCGTCGGCGAGGCCTTGTTTTGGGAGGGTGACATGGTTTCCAATATCTTCCAGATGGCTGAGGGGTGCCTGCGACTCTACCGCATCCTGCCCGATGGTCGGCGGGCGATCATGGGCTTCGTCTTCGCCGGTGAGCTGCTCGGGCTCTCCTGCCAGGGCACCTACCGCTACACCGCCGAGGCGATCACGCCCGTGCGGCTGCGTCGGCTCAGCCGCGCCCGCCTTAACGCGATGGGAGAGGGAGCCGAACAGTTGCGAGCGCTTCTCATGACGAGGATCTTCGAGGAAATGAGTGCCGCCCAGCAGCATATTGTCGTGCTGGGACAACTGGGGGCCGAGGAGCGGGTCGCTCACTTTCTGGTCTCGGCCACCTGCCGCACCGGGGCCAACCTGAAGAGGCCGGTGGTCGTCGAGCTGCCGATGACCCGCCAGGACATCGCCGATTATCTCGGCCTGACCGTTGAGACCGTCTGCCGCGTCCTGTCGAAGTTCAAGCGGGATGGGCTAATCGCCCCGGAGGGACGCCACATGCTGGTCCTACGTCGGATGAGCAGTCTGCAGGATCTCGCGGGCGAGGTTGATGACAGAGCGCTCTCGGAACGGCCCACTGCTGTCCAACGTCCTGCCGTGTGGCCGAACTAATGGATCGAGTCATGCGCCAGAGGCGCAAGGCCATCAATTCGGAGCGTGCCTCGCTCCGTCCGCCTTCAACACAGTCAACAACTGATAAGGGGAGAGAGTCATGACGTGGCAAGCTGTTACCGAAGAAAAAGTCAGGCTGACCTTCTCGCCCACTTACAACCTGTTCCGGCGCAAGCTGACCCCGGATCTGGGCTGTGCTGTGCCGGAGGACCGCCCAGTTCCAGCCTTCCTGGATGGATCCACCTGGGAATACGCCGGCACCCTGCGCCAGGATGACGTGCTTCCGCGTGGCTTCGAACCAACCGCGGCTGAGTGCGGCACTCGGTTGAACGGCTTCCACCTGTTCCAGATCATCGGTGCTGTCGCCGCCGGAGCCCCTATCGAGATCCGCCGATTTGGTGCCCCCGCCCACGCCTCGGCCGGATGGCTCCACGGGAGGATTGATCAAAGTCATCGACCGGCGGGCCAATTGCGGTCTCATTCTGCCTCTGCCCGTTGTCTGGAGCCATTGAAGGATCACTGGCAGACCGGCGGCGAAGCGGTTGTCGTGCCCGCGCCTTGACCAAGACCGCCCCCGCAGGGCTCACTTGTTCAGCCTCCGGTGATCCATTCAGGAACCGGAGGCGATTTCCGTTTCCGCCCCGAGAGGCTCGGGAGCTGCCAGGGATCAGGTCGCATGCGCCAGGATGGCAAAGAGCAGTCTTCGTCGGCTTTACCCGGAAGGCTGAGTGATCCGACTGATGGTTCGTGGCCCGGGAGGCGCCACGTAGACCGGTTCCAGTTAGTTTTCGACCAAGCGGCCGTCGGCATTGAACTGGTGGATTCCGACGGCCGACTTCTCGATGTCAATGATGCCGTGTGCGCCATGCTCGGCTACGGCAAGGATGAGCTGATCGGACGCAGCTTTGACGAGATCATCCATCCCGAGGACCTGCCTCGGGTGCGGGCGCTCTCCGCGCAGCTCATCGCCGGGGAGATCCCCAGCTATCGGCTCGAGAAGCGCTATCTGCGCAAGGACGGCACACCGATCTGGGTTCGCGTGACCTCATCCCGGGCTACCGACAGTCCGGGGCACGACTACCGGCTCTCCATTGTCGAGGACATCAGCGGGCGCAAGCAGGCTGAAGAGGTGCAGAGGGCGAGTGAGGACCGGCTGCGCACGGTGCTGGAGGCTATTCCGATCGGGGCCATCCTGTCGGATGCCGATGGCCGGGTGATCGAAGCCAACAAGGCTTATCTCGACCTGATCGGGCGCACTCAGGACGATCTTCTGTCGGGTCATGTGCGCTGGGACGAGATCACCCCACCTGAGTGGCTGGCCGCCGACGAGCGGGCGATTGCCGAGGCCCGTGCCCGTGGCATCTCGGGTATGTACGAGAAGGAGTATTTCCGCAACGGCGAGCGGATCCCGGTACTTCTGAGATTGGCAGCCGTGGATAATGGTCATGCCTTTGCGGTTTTCGTTCTCGACCTGTCAGAGCGCAAAGAAACCGAGGCGGCCCTCCGGGCCCGAACGACGGAGTGGGAAGCCCTGATCGAAACCGCGCCTGTGGCGGTGTGGTTCACGTATGATCCGGACCTGCGGGAGGTAAAGGCCAACCGGCTCGCCTCCGAGTTGCTCGACCTGCCCCTTGTCTTCAACGCGTCGGATGGACCGGCCCAAACACTGTCGCCTCGTCGCATCTTCCGGGATGACGTGGAGGTCTCGCCGGATCAGGCCCCGCTCCGCCGTGCTCTCCATGGGCTGGAGGTTCGCAACGAGGAATGGGCGGTCCGCTTCGAGGACGGGCGGAGCGTGAACCTTCTGTACAATGCCTCGCCCCTGCGAGATCGGACCGGCGCCGTGGTCGGAGCCATTGCCGCTGCGGTGGACATTACGGCCCGCAAGCGCTCGGAGGCCATTCTCCACGAGCGGGAGGCGCGGCTCCATTCCATTCTCGACACCGTGCCAGAGGCCCTGATCACGATAAGCGAGAAGGGCATCATCGAGTCCTTCAGCCGTTCGGCCGCGGCCCTGTTCGGCTACGAGGCTAAGGAGGTGGTTGGGCAAAACGTCAGCATGCTCATGCCCTCGCCGTACCGTGAGGAGCACGATGGCTATCTGGAGCGTTACCTGCGCACGGGCGAGAAACGCATCATCGGCATCGGCCGGGTTGTCAGCGGCCAGCGTAAGGACGGCAGCATCTTCTCCATGGAGCTCGCGGTAGGCGAGGTAACGGTGGGCGGACAGCATCTGTTCACCGGCTTCATCCGCGACCTGACCGCCCACCAGAAGATCGAGCAGGAGCTGCGGCAGGCCCAGAAGATGGAAGCCGTGGGCCAGCTCACGGGTGGGATAGCCCACGACTTCAACAATTTGCTCACCGTCATCCTCGGCAACCTCGAGATGCTGGAGATGCGGCTTGCCGACGAGCGCCAGCTGGAACTGGCGAAGGAGGCCCGTGAGACGGCGGAGCACGGTGCCCGGCTGACCGAGCGGCTGCTCGCCTTCGGGCGCCGGCAGCCGCTGCAGCCCAAGCTAACCGATGTCGGGGATCTGCTCGGCGAGATGACGCCACTGCTGCGACGCACTCTGGGCGAGACGGTGCGGGTCCGAAGCCGCTCCGACAATGACCTGTGGAAGGTGATGATCGACCCGAGCCAGCTGCAGAGCGCGATCCTGAACCTGGCGATCAACGCCCGCGATGCCATGCTCGGCGGCGGCCGGCTGACCATCACGGCCGAGAACGCAGAACTCGATGTGGACTACGCCCGCATGCACCCGGAGGTGCGGGCCGGGCGCTATGTGCTGATCGCGGTAACCGACACCGGCACGGGCATGCCCCGGGAGGTGCAGGAGCGGGCCTTCGAGCCGTTCTTCACCACCAAGGAGGCTGGAGCCGGCAGCGGGCTCGGGCTGTCGATGGTCTATGGATTCGTCAAGCAATCGGGCGGCCATGTGATGATCTACAGCGAGCCGGACCACGGCACGACCATCCGCATGTATCTGCCGCGGGTGGTGGTTGAAGGGGAAAAGCCGGAGGTTCGCCCGCCCGAGAGCCCGGTGGAAGCCTTCCGCGGACAGGGCGAGACTGTGCTGCTGGTCGAGGACGAGCCGCGAGTGCGGCGGATGACCATGGCCCGCCTGCAAGACCTGGGCTACCGCGCGTTGGAGGCAGCCAACGGTCCGGCGGCGCTGGGGCTGCTCGACCAGCACCCGCAGATCGACCTTCTGTTCACCGACATGGTAATGCCGGGCGACATGACCGGAGCCGATCTGGCCGAGGCCGTGCGGGCGCAACGGCCCGGGATCAAGGTGCTGTTCACCTCGGGCTACGCGGAGCCGGACGTGGTGCGGCGGGGGCAGGCGACCGAGGCCGGGTGGCTGAAGAAGCCCTACAGCATGTTGGAGCTTGCACGAACCCTCCGGGACGTTCTCAAACCGACGGTTTACCCAACAGGGCAGGGTGGACCGCCCTCCTGAAGGGAGCCGATCACAACAATATTCCAGCTTGGGCTGTTACGAACCGTCACGAAGAGGCACAAGATTTCACAGCTGTGCCGTTCGGAGGTAACACAGGCAGGTTCTTATGCTCTCGTTAACCAAGAGCGAGGGCCTGCCATGACCGTCCTCCTTTCCCTTCTGAGCGCCAGCGTGCGAGGAGCGCTCTTGCTCCTCGTCCTCTTGGGGACAGCGAACTTCGCCACCGGGCTCGTCTTCATCACGGGCGCGCTCCAGGCACGCGCGGACGAGGCCGTCCGCCGGGCGCCAAGTACGACAGCCTTCAATGACCAGGGCGATCCCGCGCGTGGGAGCCGGCTGTCCCTCCGCCAGCGCTGACCCAGCCCACCGGAGATTTATCATGCCCACCTTCGACTCATCCGCGCTCAACGACAATGACGAGGCTTTGGCGTTCCTGCGGGCCGTCCTGGCGCCGCCGGAAGGCCATGCAAAATCGCATCATCACACTGGCCCATCGCCCTTTGCCGCTGCTGACGCTCGTCCACCGTGCACGCGCTCGTCCTCCGGCGTTCCCCTGATCGTCGGCGTCGCCGTGTCAATCATGATGGCCACGCGGTAACCAACCGAGAATCCCTTCAGGAGAGACTTCGATGATAGCCACAGCCCTGATCACGCTGCCGCTGGTGCTTGCAGTTGTTCTGTCCGTTCTTGCGCTGGCCCAGAACGAGGCCGCACGGGGGAGGGCTGCAGAAGCGCGGCGGCGATACTTCTAGCGCATCGTGCGGAAGAGAGGATCCGGTTCTTGCTGACACGGCCCTTCGGGGCCGGACCAAACGATGCGCCGGTCAAGAGAATGAACATCTATCCTGCCGCAACGATGAAAACCGGCATCAATACCCGAGCCCGTCCAAACTTGCGGGGACAATCTGGCGACTGGCATCCCGCATTAACATGGGGTAAAACTCTGCTTGCACGCGCCGAACCCGCGCCCCGTGATGGTTGTGTGGTCGAGGTTCGCCATGAACGCGCCGCTCGCCAGCCGGACGGTCAACCGCGCCTATGTCCTTGGTCCCGATGGAGGGATCCTGAGGGCTCATGATTTGACCTGTCAGTCCGACGAGGAGGCGATCCGCAATGCCAAGGAACACGCCAGCGGCAACGCCGTCGAACTGTGGAACAGAGGCCGGAAGATTGCCCTCATCCCGCTCGGCGGCTCGCCTTTCAAAGTCTTTTGAACAGTCGGATCGGGAAGCTCCAGTCCAGCCCTCAGATCTGGGATCCGCTTTCCCGAAACGGCACCTTGAACGCCAAGCGGCCATCTAGCCCGCTCACGGCCACGAAACTGTGCATCGGATCGTAGCAGCGGTCCGCCAGCAGCATGGTAAGGTGGCGGGCATGTGCGCGAGCGGCACCTTCGTCCCGGAAACGCTGACCCTCCGGATCGACAGTCGGCTGGCCATTCAGGACGACATTGAAGAAATATCTGGGCATAGATCTTATCCTCACAATGCCAGTCCCTGTTCGCTGACCCGGTTTGACGGTACGGGGCCATGCCATGCGTCAACAATCCCGGCCAGGACGCTTTGGCTTGTCGACCCATGGGTCGCCTGCGCCGCCCCGGGACGGCTGCCGGTCCGCCAAGCGGTGGGCGTCTGGCCAGCCCAGCGCCGGAAGGCCCGGGTGAAGGCGCTGGCCTCCGAATAGCCCAGCGCCGCGGCGATTTCACCAAGCGGCACCTCGGTGTCCTCCAGCAGCTGCCGAGCAATCTCAAAGCGGATCTCATTGGCGATGCTCCGGTAGCCCATGCCGCTACCCTTCAGGCGGCGGCTCAGGGTACGGCGGTGCATCGCCAGCAACGCGGCAATATCCTCGGCTGAACAGCGGGTGCTCGTCAGCCGGCTGCGCAGCAGGCGCCGGATGTCGTCAGAGAACTGGGAGCCCTGGGCGCCCTTCATCTGCCGAATTCGCTCCTCCAGCACGTCCCGCATCATGGGATCGGCTCCGGCAATCCGACGCTCCAGATCGCTGGCCGGAAAGATCATGATGGCGCTCTCCTGATTGAACCGGACCGGGCAGCGGAAATGGCGCCGGTATGGCTCGGAATCCGTGGGAGTGGCCCGGGGCAGGAACACCTCGGTCGGGTTCCAGTCGGCCCCGCACAGAGCCCGCAGGGCGTTGACCGTGACGGCGAGGGATCCGTCCGAGATCTGGCCCACGCTCCCGCCCTCGGATTGGTAGACTGCGAACGTGAACAGGGCCGTGTCACCGCTGATGGTCAGCGACGGCACGGCGCCCCGGTTCTGGATACTCAGGTTCGCCACCAATGCCCGCAGGGCGTCACCTACTGTCTCCGACTGCTGCATCAGACGCCCAACCAGCCCCAGCGATAGGATTGTCGCCCGCTGGCCGACCAGCAGGCCGAAATGCGGGCAGTGGGTGCGGGCCACGCTCAGGGTGAGCAGCCGGCCCAAGGCGGCGTGCGGGATGACGTTCGTGCTGTCGGCGAACAGGCGTGGGTCGAGCCCCGCCTCGCGGATCAGCGGATCGGGATCGATGCCGAAGTCGCGCAGGGTCGGGGCGATCTCCTTGGCGACCCCCAGGTGGATGTAGCCGGGTGGAAGCGGCCGTCCGGATCCCACCAGGATGGCTTGTTCAGGGGAGGGAACGAGATGGGAGGCATACATTCGGAGAGCTCCACACGGTTCATCGCTGCCCTCAGCAAAGCAGGCGAGTGTCACGGCCGTACCTCGGCTTTGTGCGCGTGTGTGCCAGGATTGTAACGGATCGTGACAGGGGGGCCGGCGGATCACTCCTGCGAGGACCGTTCCCAACGGGCCTTCGGTGAAATACCCCAAAGCTCCCGGCAAGTGCCCAAGGCTTCGATCCGCGCTGCGTCAAAGCCCGGCAGGTCCATGCCCTCCGGATCTCCCTGGATGGTGGATTCCGTCCGCAAATGCAGATGGTACAGTGGCATCTCCGTCCCCGTCTGGCGGCCGTCCTGCCTCTGTCAGGGCGCCAGCTAGCGCAGGCTGGCGTGCATCGCCTCCCGCTCCTGCTGTTCCAAGTCTTCGACAAGACCCTTGAGCGCCGGCGGGATATCCTCACAAAAGATGCCTTCATAGCCGGCCCGGAGGGCTGATCTTAGAACCACAAGGAGTTCACCCGAGACATTGTCGCCCTTGGTAGGTGATACGGTTCGGTCATCTGCCTCGATCGTGCCGTCCATGGCGGTTCATCCATGCACAAGACGAAGGGTTCGGTCCGGACGGCGCAACCCGTGTCCTGCGGCTGCTGCGTTGCGGGCCATGAAAGCCCTGACGCGCGGGGCGACCTCGGCCCGGAAACGCGAGCCGTTGAAGACGCCGTAGTGCCCGACCCCGGCTTGGACGTGACGCTCCTTTTTATGGGCCGGCAGGCTTGATGCAAGATCAAGGGCGGCACTGGTCTGACCGCAACCGACGATGTCATCCCGCTCGCCCTCGACCGTCATCAGGGCGCAACGCCGGATCGCCGCCAGATCCACCCTCTGACCGCGGTGCCGCAGCAACCCCCGGGGTAGGAGATGGTGCTGGAACACCGCCTCCAGGGTCTGCAAATAGAACTCGGCGCTCAGATCCATGACGGCGAGATACTCATCGTAGAAGGCGCGGTGCTTTTCGGCCGAGTCGCCATCGCCCTCGACCAAATGGTTGAACATCTCCCAATGGGCCGTGAGATGCCGGTCGGGATTCATGGCCATGAATCCGCACAGCTGTAGGAAACCGGGGTAGACTTGGCGCTGCCAGCCCGGATACCGGTCAGGAACCGGGTGGATGCAGTGGCGCCGGAACCAGGCAAGATCGCGCTCCTCGGCAAAGACATTGACAGCGGTCGGGGCCCGGCGGGTATCGACGGGCCCGCCCAGCAAGGTCACTGAGCATGGCACGAGCGGATGATCCTCGGCCTCCATCAGGGCGAGGGCCGCCAGAACCGGCACGGCCGGCTGGCAGACCGCCATCACGTGCAGGTCCGGTCCCAGAGCCTCGAACATCGCGGTGCAGTAGTCGATGTAATCGGAAAGATCGAACGGCCCATCCGCGAGCGGCACGTCCCTGGCGTCGCTCCAGTCGGTGATGAACACCTGATGACTGTCGAGGAAGGCCGCCACCGTGCCCCGCAACAGGGTCGCGAAGTGGCCCGACATGGGAGCGGCGATCAGCAGCTTCGGCTTGTTCGTCGGCTCGCCGAAGGCAATTACCCGGCAGAAGGGCCGCTGCCAGACAACCCGTTCCGAGGCGGGAAGATTGAAGGCCGGCTTCGAATAGGCCCGGGTGGTGCGCTCGAACAACTCGCAGGAGGCCACAAGGGTGCGGCCGCTGGAGGTGTACGCCACCGGATTGAGCGGGTGCTCGCAGGCCAGCCTCGTGAGATCCGCCACGGCGCGGGCGGGAGCCAACATCAGACGCGACGCATCATGCAACAGGTACAACATGCAAACGATCCTCGCGGCTCGCTGTCAGCCCCCCTGTCTTGCTGAGCCTGCGGTCCGTCGAAATGCATATCGGGCACCGCGTGGCCTGGCTCGTCTATGACGAGAGTACCCGGGCAATGCTTAGCGGAGTGTTGACGGACCTGCACGCAAGCGGCCAGCGCCGCCCGTCACCCGGATCGGGAGGCCTTGTTCCGCACAGCACGTTCATGGGTTCGTGATTCCAATGAAAATTGCCGGAAAGCGTTCCCAGTGCAGAGCAAAATACTATGAAAGCAGCATATGCTTATTACTTCAGACACACAGTAATGATATTTTTAACCTGGGTTAACTATCAGTCGGAAGTGCTTGAATATTCGAGTTGCAGCGGAACTTCTTGCAATTGATTTGATTGATGTGCCTGCGAGCGCATGGAGACAATGGTCTTCGGCGGTTTGCAAGGGCACGTTGTTCCTCCGACCTGCGGGAGGTTGCCAGGCAGCCTCCCGCCTTTTTGGGTGCGTGCCGGCGTTTGGACCGATCGCTGCGGACATGAGCCAGGAGACACCATGCTGAAACTGCCGATCGCCGGCTTTGCCCGGCGCATTCCGGATACGGTCGAGCGGGACATGGCCATACTGAAGGACCGCCCCGATCCTGCCCAAAAGCCCCAGCCAGGGTCGCCGACAAACCCATCCACCGCTCGGCCCCATTCCCGGTCCTCCCGCTGAGAGCGGATGGGCCCAATCCGGCCGGGCAACCGATCGGTTGCGGAACGAAGGCTACGGCAGGCGGTCCCGAGGAGCGGTTGCCTGATCGGTATGACCCACGAACCCGTTCAAGTGCCGAGGGTCGAATTCGCCCAGGGCTGTCAGGTCGTCCCAGTTGGGGATCTCGAGCACGTGCCGTTTCAGCCTGATCAGGCCAAGTTTGCGCATGGTCCGGATCACCCGATTGACGTGGACGTGGTTGAGCCCGAGCGTGTCGGCGATGTCGAGCTGGGTCAACGGCAGGTCGAAGCTGTGGTCATGTGCCAAGCCCGCAGCCCGCAGGCGCAGCAGCAACTCGCAGAACAGGTGGGCAATCCGCTGGGTCGCGGTGCGTCGTCCAAGCGAGACAATCCGCTCCCGCAGCACGGCTTCCATGACGAAGCCACTCCAGTACAGGCCGCGGGTGATCCGCGGGTGGGCCGCGAGCACCTGTAGGAACCGGTGAGGGGAGATCACGCCGAGCTCGCACGGCGTCAGCGTCGCGATGCTGTGCTCCATGCGGTGGAACAGCAGGACATGGTCGTTGCACAGGTCGCCGGGAATGACGAAGCTGATGATCTGGCGCTTGCCGCCGGGAAGGATGGTATAGCGGCAGGCCCAGCCCTGGCGCATCAGGTAGAGGTGGTTCAGGGAATCTCCCTGCTGCAGCAGATCGCGGTGCTTGTCATAAGCGATGACTCGCTCGGTCAGAGAGGTCAGCGCCTCAATCTCCACCTCCGAAAGCGGCTCGAACAGCTGAAGCCGGGCGACCAACGGGTCCGTCATGGCGTAACCTCCCGACAGCCCTGCCGGGCTTGGACTCAGCGGAAGATCGCCGCAATACGTTCCTGCAAGCTCTCGAGCTCATGGGCCAATGGAGCACGCCGCTTCTCATGATGCTCCTGGAGCTGGTCGGTCAGCGCGTGCTTGAGGCCGCCGTCGCACGGGCGGCTCCGGATCGTCTCCAATTCCCTCTCGTGGGCAAAGTCGATGTCGGCCAGAGCCGCGAGGAGCGACTGGAGCTGGG
This sequence comes from Microvirga yunnanensis, assembly GCF_025460875.1. NCBI lineage: Bacteria > Pseudomonadati > Pseudomonadota > Alphaproteobacteria > Hyphomicrobiales > Methylobacteriaceae > Microvirga > Microvirga yunnanensis. The sequence goes on along the minus strand of NZ_JAMXFI010000034.1, from coordinate 18,406 downwards.
GCAGGAGGTCTGGCGGATAGCAGGGGAGCGAACCGGCCTCGCTCCTGGGGGGCAGATGCTCAAGGCGGGTGGTCATGGCTTCCTCCGTGGTTGTTGCGGAAGCGACCTCAGGCTCCATCTTTCGACCCCTTTGATGGCATCCCGATGGCAGCGTGGAGCCAGGACGCAAGATCAGCTGAACGTGGAGAATAGCTAGAGCCGCCTTGGACGCATTGATCGCGATCAACGGCACTGCGCCCGTGGTCTTCGTGCTGATCCGCCGTCCGCATTCCGCTCGATGCGAGGGCCCGTTTCGCACGAGATCCGAACGCTCCGGGATCCGTGCTGGGAGTCAAGCTAGTCATGTCGGCGCAAGTGTGGTGGGGGAGAAAGCAGGTAAATGCGATACCCTCACACAGGTACCTGATTGATGGGAGGATCATCTTGCTTCACGACAAATGGTCATTCTGCAGACCTTTTCTGAAAGACTGCCGCTCTGTTCTATCTAATTGTGTCAACAGGAGCAGCTCTTCTTCTGGCCCCAATCTAACCCGCGTCGGAGATCGGGCTAAACATGCGGCGATACTGCCCGGTGGTCAGGCCTGTGCTGCGCTTGAACAGCTTGCGGAAGAACGCCGGGTTCTCGTATCCGACAGCCGGAGCAATATCATCCGATGACCGGTCGCTGGTTTCAAGAAGCCGCTTGGCTTCCTCAATCCGCAGATTCTGCACATAGCCAATGACCGTCGATCCAGTCGCATTCGTGAAGCGGCGCTTGAGACTGCGTTCAGGAACTCCGCACGCGGCCACGACGCCGGTTACCGCATGAGGCTCACGGAAATGCTGGCGCAGCCAGTCTTCAGCTTCACGGACAACCGAGTCGGCGTGGGCCTGACGCCGGACAAGGCTCGCGTACGGCAATTGCCCTTCGCCATGCCATTGCAGCAGATATACCTTAGCGGTGTGTAAAGCTTCTCCCGGACTGCAGTGGCGCGAAATGACGTGAATGGCCAAGTCATGCCAGGAGGTCGCCCCGCCCGCGGTGACAATCCGCCCGCTTTGATCCGCAAACACGATGGTGGGCTCAGGGATAAAGTGAACATCCGGGAAACTGCGCCGGAAGAGATCGGCATAGCCCCAATGACATGTCGCCGACTTGCCGTTGAGCAGGCCGGCGCCCGCCAGGAGGATGGCGCCCGAGCACGCTGAGTAGATTGTACAGCCGGCATGATACCGCTCGCGCAGCCATTCCTTCACTCTGGCATAGCGCTGCTTCAAGTCATCGTCGCGAGCAAGCCATAGCTCCGGAACGACAATTACGTCCGCCTTGGACGACTCATCCATCGTCAGCTCGGGTTTCACCGGAATGCCGTTTCCACACAGGAAGGGAGCTCGCGACAGCGAGACGATCCTTGGCCGGATCAGCCGATGGCCTGGCTCCTCCCCGACGAACTCTCGCCACAGGGTGCCCGTCGAGGCGAAGACATCGATCAGACCGTAAATCGCAGACCCGGCGGACTCCGGCAGCGCGACAATCAGAGCCTCGACGGTTTTCACCTCGGCTTCGGTCATTCTCGGTTCCAATCGTGGCACAAAAGGACCGCTTTTGACCAAACTCGACCTGATGCCTGCGGATGTCCAGTCCTAAGATCTTCTCATCAGCGATCCTTTGCAATCGAGCTCCGGATCCGCCGACCAACCACAGGAGACAGGACATGTCAGTTTATGTGATCGCAGACATCAAGGTCACCAATGATCAATGGGTGCCCGCATACGGCGCTTCAGTGCACGAACTCGTGCACAGTCATGGGGGCAAGTATCTGGCGCGCAGTGGCAACGTGAAGACGCTGGAGGGTAAGCCACTGGACACCACCTTCATCGCGCTGCTGGAGTTCCCCTCGGAGGATGCAGTCAAAGCATTCGCCACCGATCCCAGATATGCGCCTTTCGCCGTGGCTCGCCAGCAGGGCAGCGAAAGCCGCCTCCAGATGATCGATGATACGGACGGCCGGAACGATTTCATACCTGCCCAAAGCGACATGCTGCTAATGCAGCGCATGCTGAAGAAGGTGCGTTGCATTGAGAAACGGGTCGGGCATTACAGACGCTGGGGTGATGCCCGCTCGGCACAATCATCACCCTTGTCACACCCCGTATGTTGGATAGGACCATGCTCCATCCCATGAAACGCTACGTGATTGAACGTGACATTCCAGGCGTCGGAACTATGAGCCGCGAGCAATTCAAGCAGGTTGCCGCGCTCTCGTGCGAAGCCGCAGCGGAGCTTTACGGAAAAATTCACTGGGAGCACTCGTACATCACGGCTGACAAGACCTTCTGCATCTATCTGGCCGACAGTGAGGCCTCGATCCTTGAGCATGCCCGGTTGAGCGGCTTTCCTGCGAGTAGGACTACGGAAGTGTGCACCATCATCGACCCAATGACTGCTTTCGTGACATGAAGCGGCACCGTGCTGGAGCAGAAGTTCAAGCCCTCCCAGGACCATCGCTTTAAGCGGGGACGGAGTGTGATCGAACGCCGGTCTCCGCCACGGCACCGTGCAATTCTCTCTGTTAAGCTCTGAGTGGACTCGCTCCAGAAGCGGAAGGATGACGGCCTTTCGGGAGATAGCTTTCGCTGCTGTACCTGACATTCGCCTCTCGTGGGAGTATTATGCGCTCGACGAGGAGGGATGTTTCATGAGCACCATCCCTGACTGGCATCTTGCCGGCGACTGGTTCGACATCTGCAGCTGCGATATTCCCTGTCCGTGCGAATTCGCTCAGGCCCCGACCAACAACGCCTGCCAAGGCATGCTCGCCTGGCATATTCGGGCCGGCCATTTCGGCACCGTCCGTCTCAATGATCTGAACCTGCTCGCCCTCGGGGCCTTCGAGGGCAATCTGTGGGCCGGAGAGGCGAAGTTCGTCATGGGGATGTTCATCGACGAGAGAGCCGACGAGAAGCAGCGCCAGGCACTACAAACGATCTTTTCGGGCCAGGCAGGCGGATGGCCTGCGAGCTTTGCCGCCAACATCGGTGAATTGCGAGGCATCGAGTTCGTCCCGATCAGGTTTGAGGTTGCCAATGATTTGGCCTCCTGGCGGGCCGAGATCCCGGACAAGGTCGTGGGGCGGGCAGAGGCCCTGACCGGGCCGACCACGCCACCAGGGCAGCGCGTCCAGACGCTCAATCCGCCCGGCTCGGAGGTGGGGCCCGGGCAGGTCGCCACCTGGGGCCGATCAACCGAAGTGCGCACGGAGGGCTTTGGCTTCCAATGGACGGGCGAAAGTCGTTCGAGCAAGCACATTCCGTTTGACTGGTCCGGGCCCGCTCCGACCTAGCCGCACGGAGACTGGTGTGGCGGGCCAAGACGTAAATCGGGCAGAGCCCATCCCTGGTCAGAATGTGACGGCCCTTCTCAGGCACGCGCGCCTGTCGCTTCTCGTTTCCTTGGTTGTTCTGACAACCGGTGCCTGGGGGCTGACCCTGTATCAGGCGCTCACGATGAGTGCGCCAGCTGGCATGGCCGATGCTGGCAACCAACCCTCCGCCAATATGGATGGAATGGTCATGGCCGGAACGCCCGCTGCTGGGCTATCGGTTGGGGGAGCAGCCGCCTTCATCATTGCCTGGACCGTCATGATGGCCGCGATGATGCTGCCTGCCGCTGCGCCGATGATCCTGACCTTCGCTCAAGCCCAGGCGCGGCGGGACCGGGCGATCCTCGTCCCCACTTGGATCTTTATTGCAGGCTATCTGCTGGTCTGGCTGGCCGCCGGTCTGGTCGTCTACCCCTTCGTTCAATGGGGCCATGATATGGCTTCCCACCCGGCCAGCAGGGGTGATGATTGGGCACCTCTTGCCTTGGGGGGCACCCTGATCGTTGCTGGGTCCTATCAATTCACACCGCTCAAGCGCCTATGCCTGCGTCACTGCCGTTCGCCGCTGGCCTTCGTGACACTCCACTGGCGTGAGGGGCAGGGCGGCGCTCTCCGGATGGGAGCCCAGCATGGCCTATACTGCCTCGGCTGCTGCTGGGCTCTGTTCGGGATCCTAGTGGCGGCAGGTGTTATGAACCTGGCCTGGATGCTGCTGCTGACTTTGCTGGTCTTCGCCGAGAAAGTGCTTCCTCTGGGCCAGCGTCTCTCAACCATCATCGGCTTGGCTCTCGTCGCAGGCGGGGTGGCTGCCGCCAGTGGAGGCGTACCGATATCCTGAATTGACCGTAATTCCCTGTATCAGTGGACGGGATTGGAGCAATCACCATGGGAACCCTGTGCAGATGCGACCCTGTCCTTGCCCGCCGCCCGGATCCACCATGCCGTCCTGTCATTCTGGTGTGTACCAGATGGGGGAAGTATAGGCGCGCTCGGTGATGGTCATCGGCGTACCCGGCAAGGGCTGCACCCCGAACCGCTTCGCGTCGTAGGCGGTCCAGCGCGGCGTCGGGATCTCGATTACGCGGCCGTAGTAGAAGGCGGGCTGGCTGGAGTCAAAGTCCGGGTCCGTCCAGACCGTCGCCAGCTCGGGTGCGCCAATCGTGTTGGTCCAGGTGGCGTTCGCCTCGTCGACCGTGCTGCCGACCGGCGACAGCTTCCCGTCCGCGCCGGGCTTGCGCCGCTCGGGATCGGCCCAGGCGACGTCATAGACCTTCTCTTCGAGCTGGCCGTCCTTCGCGAGCCACCCTTTCACGACCTGGTAGCGGTCGAGGTTCGCCCCGAGCGGATCCTTCAGCGCGCCCACCAGGAAGGTGGGTGACTTGCCCTGCGGCGCCGCCCGCAGTTCGCCGCCCATCGGCACGCCCTTGGTGTAGCCGGTATAGGCGGGCAGGCGGCTCTCCGCGTCCTGCGGGACGAAGTTCCAGCCCCCGAAGAAGCGCACGATCATCCGCGGTCCGGTCGTGCCGTAGGTCTCCCGGCGTTGCATCGCGTCCCACAGGGCGGCGCGGGTGTTCTCCTTCGCCCACACGGCGGCATAGCCTGAGGAGGAGACCTGCCAGTCCATCACCTTGATGTGGGTCTGCGGGTTATCGAAGAAGGTGGCGCGCATGCGCTCGGGGCTCGGCTCCTGCGGTGTTGTCTTACCGAAGAAGTTTTCCTCCTCCAGGGCGGAGAGGCCCGTGTGCGCATCGCTGCTGCCGATGAGACCGAACTTGTAGGGATTGACGCCGAGAGTCTGCCCGAGCTTGAGGCCGTTCTTCAGGGCCGAGCGGGCGTATTCGAACTCCAGCATCTCCTTGGTCTTCGCGACACTGCCGTCGAGATTGCCGAAGTCCCAGCGCTCAAAGTTGGCGAATTCGTCGTTGGGCGACAGGAACGGATGGGTCTCGCCGTCGCCCTTGGTCTGCGTGGCCTCATAAAGCCGCTCCCATTTGGCCCGTGTCTCGGCATAGCCGCGGTCGATCTTCTTGCCGAAGGTCTCGATGGTGGGGAACATGAGGCCGTTGCTGAGATTTCCGTTGTGCGCGATGGCCAGCACGCTGCCGCCGGTCTTGTCCTGGTAGGCCTCCATCCACTTCCACAGTTCCGTCGGGTTGTCGCTCCCGGGCGGATACACCGTGAATGGCTCAACTTGGCTCGCCCGATCGCCGCTGTCGCGGAAGATCACGTTGCGGTGCAGGTTGTTGCCGCCGGTGTTCGACGTCCACTCATAGCCGATAAAGGCGGTGAAGCGGCCCGGCTCGTTGTACTGCTCGGCGGCCGCGATCGTCTCCTGCCAAGCCCCACGATACGACCGCGTGCCGGGCCGGTACATGAGATCCTTCGGGAAGGCGCCATGCGAGAAGGCCGTGATGATCTCGACGGCCGCATCCGCACCCTTGCCGGACTGGATCATGTCGTACCAGCGCCGGCCCGTCGGATCGGCCAGCACCTCAGGCTTGCCGGCGAACAGGTCCGGGAAGAACCCCATGTTGTCGGAATGGTCGGAGACCACGAGGAAGTCGAGCGGGCGGGAGAGCTTCACCGGTTGGCCGGAGGAGGCCGTCACCTGCTCGCCCCGGGCGAAGCGATAGGCGGCCCGCGGCGTCAACCGCGCCCCGAAGGCGCCCGCGTCGAAGGAGAACGCCGTGTGGAGATGGGTGTCACCGAAGAACGGCCGCGTGGGAAAGTCACGGTTGGCATAAGGGGAGTATGGCGGCTTCGGCAGCGCTTTCTCGATCTGCTCCCGGGACGGGGTACCGACGTCCTGGGCTCCGGCCGACGAGAGCAGGCCAAGCGCGATCAGGACCGTCAGTACCGAACGTTCGAACGTCACCCTCACCATGTCGTCCTCCCTTCGCTCACCCCTGTGACCGGACCTTCTGCCACGAGCCAACGCAGTACTCGGTTTAGAGCAATGCCACGCGCTGGATCACCCAGAACATCGCCATGCTGCCGATGGCGTAGGGCGGCACCAACTCGGCCCAAGCGGGCCACGCCGCCCGAACGCGCTTCGCGACGGTGATGAGGGCCAGCATGCCCGCGATGAACAGCAACTGGCCGGCTTCGACGCCGAGGTTGAAGAACAGGAGCGCCACTGGAATCTGCCCTTCCGGTAGGCCGACCTCGCTCAGCGCCCCGGCGAAGCCGAACCCATGCAGCAGGCCGAAGGTGAAGGCGACGATCCACGGCAGGCGTGCCGCCAGTCCGACCTGTCCTTGTCGGAAACGCAGGATCTCGGCCGCCACGAACACGATGCTGAGCGCGATCACCGCCTCGACGGGCCTAGGCGGCACATGGAGGATTCCGAGCGTCACCACCCCGAGCGTGACGCTGTGCGCCACGGTGAAGGCGGTCACGGTTTTCACCAGCCGCCATGTTCCAGTCGTGAGCAGCAGCAGAGCCAGCACGAACAGCAGATGGTCGACGCCCATGAGGATGTGATTGATCCCGAGGCCGAGATAGGTGCCCGCCGCGCTCCAGGCGCCCGGGCGAGTTGGGATCAGAGCCTCCCGCCGCTGCGGCGTGAGGCGCTCGACCCAAGTACTGCCATCGGCGAAGGAGATGCGCACGAGCACGTCCGTGAGCGTGCTCTCCAAGCCTTCGATTCGCAGGTTGTGGCCGCGCAGGCTGTCTACCCGCAGACGCCAAGTCTGCACGGCGGCATCGCCCGTTCTGCGGGCCGCAACCGAGGTCAGGACCTCGACCGGGTCCGAGAAGGCGGGATCCAGCGCCAGGCGCATCTCGCCCGCCATCGGCGTCTTCCACAGCACGCTGAACTCGCCGGACCGATACTCGTTCAGGTCGAGGTAGGCAGGCCGGACCTCGTGCGCCCGCGCGGCGAGCGGGAACAGGAAAGTAGCCAGGGCAGCAAGGACCAGAGGCCATCTCATGGCCGGACCTCCACCTGATCAGCGAGAGAGCCCAGGAACGGTTGTACGGCCGGATCGACCGAGACCTGGTACTTCTCCATCAGCCCCTGGAGAAGCTGCACCTGGGCCGCTTCCTGCCGTTCGCGGCGCCACTCCTCTACGAGCCGCTCGCGGACCTCGGCAAAGGGACGCGCCTCGGAAGGCGACACCCCTGTGACCTTGATCAGGTGCAGCCCGTAGCTGGACTCGACAGGCCCCGACCAGCGCCCGAGAGGAAAACCGAGGACGCTCCGCGCGAACGAGAGGCCGAACAGGTTGCCGAGCGCCTGCTCGTCCTGGTCAACGAAGCTGTCGCCGAGCAGGAGGCCGTCTCCCTGGTCCTCCGGAGCCGCGGCCGCCGCTGACAGAGCGGCGAGGGTGGCGCCGACGCGGTCGTCGCCGTGCTCACGGCGGAAAAACACCTGTGTGAACGACACCAATGGCGGAGTGCGCACGAGATCCGGGCGCCGCTCGTAGAGAGCGCGCAACTCGGCTTCGGGAGGCTCAGCCACCTGAATGGTGCCGTCGAGGAGGAAGGCCATCTTCTGTGCCAGGCGGCGACGAATCACGGTGTCATCGATATCGAGTTCGAGCGCCTTCGCCTCGCGGGCGAGCACCTCCTCTCGGAGATGGTCTGCAACGAGGCGTGCGAGCTCCTCGTCCGTTGGCGGGCGGCGCCACTGGCGTGTCCACATTTGCTTCAGCCAGTCGGCATCGGCCGCGGTGATCCTGACGGCCGTCGTTGAGGCGGCTTTGTCCTCCCTCGGGCCGAACGCATCATGGGCGGCGAACAGCAGACCGCCGAGGATAAGGAAGTGCAGCAGCGGTTCCTTCAGCAGCCTCATGCCGCAGCCTCGTGGCTTCCGTCTTAATCGCGATGAATATTTGCGCGAATTGCGGGCCGTTGCTTGACCGGTTCGGCCACCTCCTTGACAATTAGGGATATGAGTGATGCGCCGTGTCCGGCCGAGCCGCTCACGCCAGCCTACGCGCCCTCGGCACCTGCAACACCGTTCCTGTCCATCCTGATCGCTGGCCCGGGACATAGAACGATGTCGGGTCCGGGGTTGGCTCGCCTGAGATCAAAGGTTGAAGGCAGCAATCCTCACCGGATCGGACGTTCCTAAATCGCAGGAAATCTCGGTTCCTGACCCGGAGGAGACCTTCCGCAGCTCCTCGATGACTTGCATGGTGCGAACGTTTAGCCAGGCGTGCGTGATGTGGAGCACAATCACGTCGGAGGCTCTCACGCGGGCAGTCGACCCCATCACGACCGGCGCTCATCACGTAACGCCCTCCGTTACATGAGCTTGACGCCGGACTCCTGGAACTGCGTGTACAGGCGCGTCAGGATTTCGCGGCGAAGCGCGTCGGCGTGGCCCGGTCGTGCCGACAGGCTCAACCGGAACACGATTGCCCCGCCGGCGATGTCGCTGATGCCGTGAAGCGTAAGCCGCGTGTCACCATTCTCCCGACAGGCAGGGTCTTCCTCAATCGACCGGGCGATGTCCCGTACGATGGACTTGACCCGTTCCAGGTCCGTGTCGGCGCCGAACTTCAGGTCAATGTCAATCGTCTTCAAGCCGCGGCTGGTATTCGTGATGGCGCCAAGCTCGCCGTAGGGGACGACGTGCAGGTTGCCGTTCCGGCTGCGTACGCGCAGCGAGCGGATGGTGAAGCCTTCCACCGTGCCTTGGGCGGCCTGGCATTCGATGCTCTCGCCGATGCGGAAGGCGTCATCGGCAAGGTAGAAGATGCCGGACACAATGTCCTTGACGAGGGCCTGACTGCCGAACGAGACGGCGAGGCCGAAGATCGAGGCTCCGGCCAGGAGCGGCGCCACATTGACGCCCGCCTCCGTCAAGACGACGAAGATTGGAACGCCGACCACGAAGACCAGGGCCACGATGCGCAGCACCGGCACGAGCGTGCTGACCCGGCTGTAGGCGAGCGATCCTGCGCCGCTTGCCGGGTCGATGCCGGGTGAGACATCCATCCGGAATTTGGCCGCATAGTACTCGATCATCTCGTAGGCCACATAGGCGACGAACAGGGTGATCCCGGACCGGGTGGTTGCCTTGACCGAGGATTGCCATCTGGCTTCGTCGACAAGCCCCAGGACGTCCACTGCCCAGGACTGACAGACGACCATGGCCGCGAGAACAATCGCCGCGACCCTGACCGAACGGACGACCATGGCCCGTTTCAGCGGCAAGGTCGGCGACTGCTCGGCACGGGCCTTGGCGCGGCGCATGGCGAAAGCCAGCACTGTCTCAAGCAAAACGAGCAGCAAGCCGAAGACGAGGGTCTTGTAGACGGTCCGGCCCGCCGCTGGGTCGACCGTCACGGCGGAATAGACCTGTGCCCCGATCACGAGGATGAGGAATGCTTGGCTCAGCACGGCCCAATGCCGGATCAGCAGGGAGCCGATGGGAGACTCGCCGGTGCTGGCGACGTTGGACGTGAACCAGCGTGTCAGCGGAGCGTGCGCCGCGATGAAGCACCCTTCCAGCAGCAGCCAAACCACGAGGCCGTGGACGAGGCGGGCCGCCGACACGACCTCCGGATCCGGTTGGAGTTCCGTGAACTGCCGGGTCAAGAACGGCAGGGCTACGATTCCGAGCGCGGCCACCTGGAAAGTCCGGAACAACGATCGGGCATCCTGATCGTTGATGCGGGCGATCCGAAGATGCGCCCGCGCCGGCCGGAACAGCACCATCAGGACCGCAACGATCAGGCGCCACCACAGGAGGATCTCCATGACGGTTACCCCCAGGCGGTTCTGGAAGTCGCCGCCTGCAAACCACCTTGCGATTGCAGCATAGGCGACGACGGCCAGAACGGCCCATGCGAGCGCATCGAGCGCGGCATCGGCGGCGAGCGTGCCCATTGGAACGACTTCGGGTGGCACGCCGGTGGAGTCCCGGCTCAACCAGCGCACGCCGTGGCGCGTCGCTCCCTCGGCCAGGAGGGAAGCCACGACGGCCACGCCGAGCAGGAGCCAATACCGTCCCGGTGGCCGCTCGGGCGAGGAATGGGCGACCTCGTCCGGGATGCGGGCCAGCATCCAACCGAAGTCGGGCAGCGCCCGAACCATGGCGCCGGCCCGGCTCAGGAACTGGACCGCGCTGGCGACGCCGGAGGGCAGGGCGTGCCGCTCCGGGCCATGCGCTGAGGGGCCCACGAGAGGAGAACCGTTCGTCGCGCCGGCGGCGGGAGCCGGCGCCGAGGTCGGTTCTTCGGCAACCATGCCCGAGGGACGCGACGGCGAACCGGTGCCCCCGAGCCCAAGGCACACGATTGCGATTGCGATCACGAGGATCGCCTTCAGTCTTCTGACGGAACCGGCGCCCGCACTCATGCCTCCACCGCCTTCGCACCGAAGATGCCTCGTCCCCTATGACCAGCCCGCCATTCAGGAAGGGCTCGCTCTCATCGGCCACATGCTCCTGCGTCCCGTCCGGCCATCGCGCTCAGCCCTCGTCGATGAGCCTCATCCGGGCTCGCTTGACGAACAGGAGGCGATGAAGCTCCGGCTCGCCAACCACCTGGCTGAGCTCTCGAAAACCGAAGAAGGGAAGCAATGAGAAGAACAGCAGCAACATCGTCGTGAGAATGCCGAACGGGGTGCCGCCGCCGATGTCGGACAGGCTCTCGGCAAGATCCTTGCCGCGAAAGTACCCAACTCCAATCCCTTCCAGAACTTCAAAGGCCGCCAGCAGGATTGAGTACACGGCGGCCTTGAAGAGCATCGCGTAGACCAGCGGCTCCCGCTCGTAACGCTCGCCGACCTTCAGCTCCTCGGCGACGAACAGTATCTTCGCCAGCACGAGCGCATTCACGACCGCGAATCCCTGCCGGTAAGGGATGCCGCTCTCCGCCAGGACCAGCGACTTGTGCAGGGCCGAGATCGCCAACAGGCCCCAGAGATAGAGAAAAATCACCCCGAAGCGCTTGAGGCCGGAGATGGCCTTGTCCCTGCGGGTGAACGGCACTGCGTCGGACATCGGGCCTCGCCTTCGTTCAGCACGCGCCACTCAGGGCCAATCGATCGCCGGGCCGGGAGAGTGCGCGGATCCGGCGCGCGGAATGGGCCGGAGGACTGGCCTCCGGCCCACCCACGCCGCGCCGCTACCGTCGTCGGACGGGCGGTCAGGCCGCTTCGCGTTTCTCGCGCAGGAGGTGGGCGAGAAGCATGCGGCGCACCCGTTTGCGGCGCAGGATCTGGCTGCCGACCAGAAGGCGCATCAGCCGGCGTTCGTCGCCGCCACCCTCTTCGCCTTCGTCCTCCTCTCCGAAATCCTCGTCCTCGTCCTCACCCCGTTTCTCGCGCAGGAGATGGGCGAGGAGCACGCGACGCATGCGCCGCCGCCGCAGGAACCGGCTGGCGATCAGCAGGCGCAGGATGCGGCGCTCGTCATCGCCACTTTCCTCACCTTTCTCGCCTTCGTCCTCTTCACCGAAATCCTCCTCCTCGCCGCGCTTCTCGCGCACGAGGTGGGCGAGCAGGAGCCGACGCATCCGCCGCCTCCGCAGCGCACGGGCGGCAAGTGGCAGACGCAGGATGCGACCCATGTCATCGCCGTCCTCGCCTTCCTCCTCGCTGACGTCTTCGTCGCCGATATCCTCGTCGTCGTCCTCGCGTCCCTCGCGCAGGAGATGGGCGAGCAACAGGCGGCGCATGCGCTGACGCTTCAGCACGCGGCTGCCGATCAGGACCCGCGCAAGGTCCTCGTCACGGGCGTTTAGAGCCATGATAGTCTCCTCTGTTTCTTCAGGTTGCTTCGGGGGCGGCGCGATCCGTGTCCGGCTGCTTCGAATGCCCCCCATCGGGGCCCTTGGAGCGGGACTTCAGACTGTGGTGGAGCAATGTGTCCACGATGGCCCGGTCGAGCACGTCACGCCGCATCAGGCGCGCAGCCGGGCTTTCCTCGATCAGCGGCTTGAGCAGGATCTGGCGGAGTTCGGCATCCTCCTTGGCCTCCTTCCCGTCGTCAGGCTCGTCTTCGCCTCCCAGCACGCAGGCGATTCCGGCCTCGAAGACCTGCTCGAGCAACTCCTCCAGCTTGGCCCGGCCGTTCGCCTGGGCCAGGCTGATTGCTTCGTCCTTGGAGAGCACGCGACGCGTCCCTGTGGCATCGATGCCCTCGATCTGGATGATCTCGCCGGTCTTCGCGTCCATGGTGAAGGCGAAGCGGTCCAGACGGGGAACCTCGGGCGATGCCGCGGCGGGCGAGGCGTGCCTGCCACCCTTTCGGGTCGGACCGGCGGGTTTGTGGCCGTTGGCCATGTGGAGTTCCTCCTGCGAATGTCCCCACTGCCCCAGAGGCTTCTTGAGCGCCTTTGCGGTCTGTCTTCTTGAATTCGCTTCGTGCCGAGGCTGCCTGGGTCAGGCCCGATGCTTCAGGGCCAGGCCCATGCCGATCCAGCCGATGCCGGCAAAGATCAGGTCGATGCCGAGAAAGATGCCGAGCACGAACAGGCTGGAGACCGGCCAATGGGCGAGGATCATGCCGCCCACGAGCACGGTGATGACACCCGACAGCGCGACCCAGATCCACGGGGTTCCCTGGGTCATCTGCATGGCCAAGACGATGCGCAGGCCGCCCGAGACGATCAGGGCCACGCCGAGCATCAGCGTCAGGACCGAAGCGGCCAGGAGCGGGTTCTGGAAGGTCACGAGGCCCGCGACCACATAGAGCGCGCCGAGCAACGCCCACAGGAAGAACTTGCCCCAGGTCTTCACGCCGAAGGCGTTGACGATCTCGGCAATGCCGCTCACCAGCATCATGGCGCCGACGACCGCGACCGAGGCGACGGTCGCCATCACCACGCTGCCGAGGGCGATGAGGCCGGCGATCAGGAAGACCGCGCCGAGCGCGACGATCCAGCCCCATTTGACGCGCAACGGCTCAAGCGTCTGGTCCACACGCCCTGGAACCGGCGTGCCGATATTCGCGGTGTTGGACATGGGAAGGTCTCCTCGAAACGGTCCCAGCGAACGGATTCGACCGCCCGGCTCCGTTGTCAGTACCCGACGCCGATGCTCGACCATGCGGTCGATCCGGCGGACTTACGGGGATGATGAGACCATGATCGGCCGGGGCGTGCTTGACGGATCCGGACGTGGCCTGAACATTTTCAGTCAAAGTCGCTTCGCTTCACGCGACAAGGAGTGCCGCTCGGCCGGATTGCCTTGCGGCAACGCTGGCGCGAGGTGCCCGGCCCCGGGGCGAATGTCGACGGGCATCGGGCTTCGCCGGAACGGTCCACCCACGAACTCAGCCCCGTTCGGGCTGGCCGAACGGGGCTGAGTTCGAAGACCTCTGCAAGGGGGCGGGGAATGAGGCCTTCGGACGGGGATCATGCCCGTTCGGCAGGGATCCGCCTGACCGGGAAGGACGGTCGCCGGACATTTTCGGACAATCGGCCCTCCCACCGTGGTTCGGGCGCGGCCTGGACCGGGCGTTGCTCCGCACGCCAGGCGGTGGGCGTCCGGCCCGACCAGCGGCGGAAGGCGCGCGTGAACGCGCTCGCCTCGGAATACCCGAGCGCCGCGGCGATCTCGACGAGCGGCGCCGTGCCGTTAGCCAGCAACTGCCGCGCGATCTCGAAGCGGGCCTCGTCGATCAGTCTTCGGAAGCTCGTCCCGTCGGCACGCAGATGCCGGCTCAGGGTGCGGCTATGCACGGCAAGCCGGTCCGCGACTGTCTCGGCCGAGCATCGGTTCGTCAGGAGCTCGGTCCGCAGCAGCCGGCGCAGGTCCTCCTTCCAGCCGTCTCCGGCTGTCGCCTCGAGTTCCCGGACGCGGGCCTCGAACACCTCGCGAAAGATCGGGTCCGCGCCGGCGATGCGGTGTTCGAGCCAGCGCACCGGGAAGACAAGGGCGGCGACCTCCTGGTCGAAGCGGACGGGAGCCCGGAAGAAGCGTCGGTACGGTGCCGGATCGGCCGGTGCCCGCCGCGGCAGCAGCACCTCGTCCGGCACCCAGTCGGAGCCGCAGAGCGCCCGCATCATGTTCATCCCGACGGCCATGGCCCCATCCAGGATTTGCTCCGCGCCCTCCACCTCCGGCTGGTAGATCGCAAAACCCAGCATCGCCACCTCGCCGGAGACCGTCAGCGTAGGGGCGGCGCCCCGGTTATGGAGATGCATGTGCTCGACGAGGGCCGACAGGGCCTCGCCCACGCTCGGCGAGAATTGCAGGAGGCCACCCGTCGGGCCGATGGTCGAGAGGGATCCCCTCTGCCCGACGAGCAGGCCGAAATGCGGGCAGCGCGTGCGCGCGACGCAGCGGGCGACCAGATGACCCAGGGCGGCATAGGGGATGACGTTGTTCGCGTCGTCGAACAGCCGCGGATCGAGGCCGGCCTGACGGATCACGGCGTCGGGGTCGGCTCCGAACTCCCGCAGCAGGGGCACGATCTCCTTGGTGACGCCGATGCGGACGACCCCGCTCGCGAGCGCCGGAGGCGGTGTCCGGTTGGAGGATGGGATCCCGGCCGGTTGGTGCGGGTGCAATGGAACCAGGATCGGGTCTGATGCAGGGAAACGCGAGGGACTCATAGGGCAGCCTCCTGCCGAAGAGGGTCGTCGCACGCCTGCCAGTCTTCCCCATCGCCGGAAGCCTGCCTTGATCCAGATCAAGTCACTTGGGCGGATGTGAAGCCACGCCCTTGCACTCAGTGCCGAGGCCACGACTTCGCGTCCAGGTGGGTCGGCATGACACCACGACCATCCCCTCTAATAACTGGAGCTTGAGCCGAGACCATAATATCGAATTGGTTCTACGGGATGAACTCGGACCGAGGTGTGCTGGCATAGCGGTCCGTGGCGAGTGCTGCGCCGGGGTTTCAACCGACAGGCTAAGCAGGAGGAGGCTGCTGCACTAAGGGCGGCGGGAACGTCACTCCATGGACTCATCCCGTTGCGCACCTGGCTAGATGGCCGGCCCTGCGGGCCGGGGGTGCATGCCGAAAGATTCCAAGGCCGGGCTCGTCAAGCGCGGAGGCTTTCGACGGCACGGCTGATCAGGTCGTACTTCGTCTGGGTCACCTTCAGATCGCGGAACCAGTTCACCAGATCCCCCCATGGCTCGTTTAATTGGCCCAGTCCCGATACGAACGCGACGATGGTCCCGACCTCAGCCGTGCCCTTGACGACGTAGTAGCCGCCAAGCGCGAGAATGGCGGCGATTCCCAGGTGGTGCATCAGGTTCATCAGGAAGTTCATCGAGAACTTCAACCGGATGACCCCCATGTTGACGGCGAAGACCTGCTGGATGTGCTCCTGCTGGGGGCTGTCCGTGGCCGCGCCTGCACGGGGTTGGTCGATGATTCCGACGCTGACCTGGCGGAGCGTGGCAATCCTGTAGGCCACCCGCCGGTTGATGGCCGACTGCATCAGGGGAACAAAGACAAGCTGCGGCGAGAAGACGGCCAGGGCCACCAGGGCCATCAGCGGCTGGAGGTAGACCATGTAGGCCAGCACGCCGATGAGCAGACCGCCTTGGAGGAGAGGCTCGGACACGCTCGTTCCCACGAATCCCCCGATCGGGTCCGCCTCGTCGACGACCAGGGAAACCTCGACGCCTTCGGTTGCGGCCTGGCAGAGCTCGGGCCTGATCTGGCGGAAGTCGTCCAGAAGGGCGGTCCGGAGCCAGCGCGTGGCACTCTCGCCGACGTAGCCCCGGTAGATGTTCAGCCCAAGCTTCAGCAGCCCGGCCAGCACGGCAAGACCCGCATACACGAGTGCAAGACGGATGATCGGCCCGGACGCCCCACCGACAAAGGCGTCGTTGACGATCCGCCGCTGAAGCTCCAGCGGCGCAACTCCAGCCGTGAAGACCAGGACGGACAGCAGGGCCAGCGCGAGCTGGTCGCGGGCGCTGACGCACCAGATGAAGCGGGAGAGATTGGGAGGGGTTCTCGCGGTAGAGCGCCCCTGGCCGGGATCGACCTCGATCGGCAACCCCGGTCCATGACGCGGCAGTGAGGCTTGGAGCAGCACGGCACGATCTCCCACGTTCCTCCGACCGGGAAAGTCATCGTCCAACCGATCGGCCGGTCACGCCTTGCGCCAGATCAATCTCCCCTCGGATTGTTCCCCATCATGGAGGTTCACCATGGCGCGACTGAGGTCCGCAGACGATGAACGCGGCTCCGCTGCACGGCCGGGGCATGGATCCATTGCTGGCCCTGATGCCAGTGGCGTGCATCCGATGCCGGGAGAAGAGCGGCGGGCAAACGGCATGGCCCTACGTAAAAATACGGGGTTTCGCTTGGCGCCGAATCGGCGATCCTGTCCGGCAAGGCATTCGAACCAGCATGTCTCCACGCCATGGAGGAAATCATGTCCGACGAAGCCAGCCATCAGGCCCAAGCCGGGTGGACCCGCCCGGCTTGGGCCTGATGATGAAAGAGGTCAAGCGGACGCTCGGCAATATCGACTTCGAGCACGCGATCGAGTTGGAGCAGGTCGACAGGAGTGCGGCCGCCGAAGACCTCAAGCAGCACATTCGTGATAAGCTCAGGGATGCGCATCGCGAGAGGCGACAACCCTACGTCGACCTTCTGAACAGGCTCTGGATGCAGCAACGCGGCCAATCCTTCGCGGCTTGACCGCAACGAAATACAGGCGCGGCTTGTTGCCGTGAGGTTCCCTGCTTCGTCAGGCCGCCAAGTGGCTGCTCCCGCACCGTCTAATCCGAGTTGTGTTGCCGTTCCGGCGCAGGACCATCAAGGCGCGCCGGATTCCAAGTCGAATGAGGAACCCACAATGGCCCGCAATCCCATGACTCCCTTCCACCCCGGTGGCGGCATGTTTCCAGGCGATCCCTTCCTGTCACTTCATCGCGAGATGAACCGCCTCTTCGACGATGTCTTCCGCGGCTCGAACCTGCCCGCAGCCGCCGGCAGTCAGGGCCAGGGCGATGTCGGCACCTTCGTCAACGCCAGCATGAACGTGTCGGAGACGGACAAGGAGCTCCGCATCACGGCGGAACTACCCGGCGTCGCCGAGCAAGACATCGATGTGAGCCTCGACGACGACGTGCTCACCATCCGCGGCGAGAAGAGGTTCGAGCGCAAAGATGACAAGGAGAACTTCCACTTCATCGAACGCTCCTACGGCACGTTTCAGCGCTCGCTGCGGCTGCCCTATACTGTCGACTCGGAGCAGGTCCGGGCCAGCTTCGAGAACGGCGTGCTGACCGTGACCGTGCCGAAGACCGGTCGGCAGGAGCGCTCCCGGCGCATCCAGGTACAAGGACAGGGCGCTGGTAGCGGGGCAGGGCAGCCGCAGACCGGGTCATCGGGCGAATCCGGGGACACGAAATCCGGCTGACGTGACCGGCGTTCCCCGTCCGGTGCCCGGCAGGCCGGAAATGTCGGACGCGTCGCTGACCCGTGGTAGAATTGGACTGGATCAGCCGGGGAGGAGTGCCATGCCCAGGATGAAAGCCGCCGTCTTCGTGGAGCCCGGACGCATCGTGCTGGATGAGAAGCCGATCCCGGAGATCGGTTCCCTTGATGCGCTCGTGCGCATCACCACCACGACAATCTGCGGCACCGACATCCACATCCTCAGGGGCGAGTACCCGGTGGCGCGAGGGCTGACCATCGGCCATGAGCCGGTCGGGATCATCGAGAAGCTCGGCTCGGCCGTGCAGGGCTACCGCGAGGGCCAGCGGGTTATTGCCGGCGCCATCACACCGAGCGGGCACAGCGAGGCCTGCCTGTGCGGCTGCCATTCGCAGGACGGGGCCGGCACCAAGCACGGATGGAAAGCGATGGGCGGCTGGCGCTTCGGCAACACCATCGACGGCTGCCAGGCGGAATACGTGCGCGTTCCCGACGCGATGGCCAATCTCGCCCCGGTGCCGGACGGGCTGACTGACGAGCAGGTGCTGATGTGCCCGGATATCATGTCCACGGGCTTCTCCGGGGCGGAGAGCGGGCGCATCCGCATCGGCGACACGGTGGCGGTATTCGCCCAGGGGCCGATCGGCCTGTGCGCCACGGCCGGGGCACGCCTGATGGGCGCCACCACGATCATCGCCGTCGAGAGCGTGCCCGCGCGCATGGAGATGGCGCG